>CAYZGF010000027.1:0-15933 GCA_964477595.1 uncultured Algimonas sp. | reverse complement strand
GGTGTTTCATAGGCCAAGCGCACGGTGAAAGTGCTGCCTTTGCCGGGTTCACTTTTGACCGAAATGCTCCCGCCCATCAATTCGACCATATCGCGGGCAACGGTTAGGCCGAGGCCAGTCCCGCCATAACTGCGTTTGATCGATCCATCGACTTGGGTGAAGCGCTCGAAAATGCGCTCATGGTCCGCCTCAGAAATACCGATGCCCGTGTCCGTGACGGAGAGAAGCAGTACGACTTTTCCCTGCTCATCTGCACCGCCATGGACGGAGACTTTGATGGACCCGCTTTCCGTGAATTTAACAGCATTATCGATCAGGGCCTCGATAATTTGTAATGTGCGTCTTTTGTCGCCAATCACTTCGCGCGGGATTGTGTCGGCGACGTGTTTTTCGAAACTGAGGTTCTTTTGCGTCATGGCGGCGGCATAGCGGAATTCGGCTGCCGTGATGGCATAGCGAATATTGAACGCAGAATCGTCGAGCATGACGCGTCCCGCATCCAATTGCGAGAAGAGCAGGACATTGCCAATGATCGTTTGAAGATCGCGTCCCGACTCGCGGATGATATCTGTCAGCTCTCTTTGGTCTTCGTCTAAATCCGTGTCTTGCAATATGTCATTCATGCCAATGATACCGTTCATGGGCGTGCAAAGCTCGTGGCTCATCGTGGCGAGGAAGTCGGTTTTCGCGCGATCAGATTTTCGCGCGGCTTCAATACCAGCTTCCAGCTCGCCAAAGGCTTCGTGCATATTTTTAGAGAAAAATCCGGCCACCATGGTGATGAGGATCGTCGCAAGGCTGGCCTGAACCGCGCGTTGGAAATTCCGGTCGCCGAATTTTTCGACATCGAAAATTGGTGTGTAATCATAAACAGAACTCACACCCCATAAGCCCCAAATCATGACCAAAGCGGTCAGTCCAAAGACAAGCGTAGCGCGCCAGCCGCAGATAAATCCGTTCACGACAACACCAAGAACGAAGAACGGGATGAGGGCCGAATTGATACCCGTATTTTGGTTCAAAGCAGATGACAGGGTTCCGCCAATAATAAGGATGGAGTAAATGCCTGCATAGACCTGAAACCGGCTGATAGTGCGTAAGGAGGTAATGCAAAGCACGACCAACGTACAAACAACGCCGGACACAAGGTGATCAAAGGTCAACCCGCCATAGGAATAATACATGGTCGCCAGGTTGATGGCTTGCGTTGCGAGAAATGCCAGCCCCATCATATAAACGGCCCGCGCCCGCATTAGCTCACTTTTCGTCGTAAAGCGATCTATGCGCAAAAAGCGCTCAAAACGTTCAAAATATCCCAACATAAATTATGTTTAGGTCCGTAATGTTATCATCTGGTTGACAAGCTGCGATCAAAGAGGGGGCTGAGGGGACAGAAAATCATTTGTTAATCATGTCCCGAAGGGCGGAGTTAAATATATTCTGTCATGTTCGATCCAATGGGATGGGCCGGTTTCAATCAATGGATTGGCGTGTTTCGGAATTTACGGTCCTTTTGGGCAAATTATTTGGACGTTGAAGGCACCGATCATGCTCATTGAAGTCTTTCAAAAATTCATGCTGTCCGTTCTTATTCTTTCGCCGCTGGAACTGCTCTTGCCGCGAAATAAGATTGCCATCTTTCGAAAGAAACGGCTGCTAGACCTTCTCTATGTTTTCGGAGCTGTTTTCATCATCAGCTCCATCACAACCGGTGTTATCATTGTCGGAGTCATGATTTTGGGTCCGCTGGTGCCAAGTGGTTTGAGCGCTTGGCTCAGTGGGCAGCACATGATTTTCCAAGTTATCGCGATTATGATTATCGCGGATATCGGATACTATACACTGCATCGTATGCATCATGAAATTCCGTTCCTGTGGAAGTTTCATGCTGTACACCATTCGATCGAAGAGTTGGACTGGCTTGCCGCGTACCGGACGCATCCTTTTGATCAGTCTCTGACACGTGGTTTATCGCTTGCTCCAGTATTTGCTTTAGGTTTTTCGACAGCTGCGATTGGTGTGTGGGGCTTTATCTTTACGTGGCACTCGCTTCTCAAACATTCCAATATCAAGATTAACTTCGGTCCGTTGCGTTGGGTATTGATGGAGCCCGTTTTTCATCACTGGCACCATGCTAATGAAGAGCATGCTTTTGATAAAAATTATGCCGGTCAACTTCCGATTTTGGATATAATTTTTGGAACGGCCATTATGGAAAACCGGTTTGGTCCTTCCAAATATGGGACGGATACGTATGTGCCGGATGATTTCGTCGGTCAGTTAGTTCATCCCATAAAGTCTGCATTGATCGATGATGACGAGCCAAGTCGAGCGCCTTTGGAAGCCGATGCAAGAGCTTGAGCCTATTTTTACAGGTAGATAGCACCGTTGAAGGCCAATGCGATGCTTTTAAGATATCGGCCTAAAATACTCTGCTGAAGAATAGCACTCATTTTCCGTTTCTGATAGGCCGCTTATATGGCCAATCTATTTCAATCTGCCGGGCTGGAAGCCGATGCGCCCAAACCCTTGGCCGAAGCATTGCGACCTGCTGTTCTGGAAGATGTGGTCGGGCAGTCCCATCTGATTGGCCCGGAAGGCCCCATAGGCCGTATGCTGGGGCAGGGACGTTTATCCTCGATGATATTATGGGGGCCGCCGGGCGTTGGAAAAACGACAATTGCGCGGCTTTTGGCCGACAAAGCCGGGTTGGAATTTGTGCAGCTCTCTGCCGTATTTTCCGGCGTGGCCGACCTTCGGAAGGCCTTTGAAGCTGCACGGGTGAGGAGAGAGTCCGGGCAAGGGACTCTCCTCTTCGTCGATGAGATTCACCGTTTTAACCGCGCGCAGCAAGATGGATTTCTGCCTTATGTCGAAGAGGGCGTCGTGACCCTGGTGGGCGCGACGACGGAAAATCCGAGTTTTGAATTAAACGGCGCGTTGCTGTCCCGCGCGCAAGTATTTGTTCTGAACCGTTTGAATGAGACCGCCTTAAGTAATTTGTTGGACCGCGCCGCCGCTCATATCGGGCGGGATGTTCCTCTGGATGAAAGCGGGCGTGAGGCCTTGATTAGCTTTGCCGATGGAGACGGACGTTATCTTTTGACTTTGGCAGATGAGGTGTTTCTTTCCGGTGATAAAAAAATGGATTCCGCCGGGGTCGCAGCGCTGCTGCAAAAACGTGCACCCGCATATGACAAGTCGCGGGACGAGCACTATAATATTATATCCGCCTTGCATAAATCCATGCGAGGTAGCGACCCGGATGCAGCACTTTATTGGTATGCGCGGATGATCCATGGCGGCGAAGATCCGCGCTATATCGCTCGGCGATTGATCCGATTTGCGAGCGAGGATATTGGCCTCGCTGATCCAACTGCCCTCATGATCGCATCCGAAGCTGCCCGGGCCTATGAACGTTTGGGCAGTCCGGAGGGCGACTTGGCTTTGGCGCACGCGGTTGTTCATCTAGCGACGGCTCCTAAATCCATCGGCGTCTATGCCGGATATAAAGCCGCCATGCGCGCAGCCAAGGAAACGGGTAGTCTGCCGCCGCCGAAACATATTTTGAATGCGCCGACCAAACTGATGAAAGATATCGGATATGGCGATGGCTATGCCTATGATCCGAATACGGAGACCGGGTTTTCAGGCCAAAATTATTTCCCCGACGGGATGGAGCGGCAGACATTTTACGCTCCCAAGGGCGAGGGACGGGAAGCCGCTATCAAAGCGAAATTGGAAGCTTGGGAAAAACAACGGCAAATTTAGCAATATACAATAGGTCAGCTTCTTAACGTTGAGTTTATTCTTGTATTGTACTTATAGTTGTAAAAGAGCTTTAAGTTTTGCAAAATATTCAACGTATAGATCATACTCAAGAGCTTCCAGGTGCAGGAGATCTTGATGTTCTTTTGCGAATTATCGACCTCCTTCCCAATCCTGTCTATGTGAAAGACCGAAAGCATCGCTGGGTCGAGGTCAATGCAGCCTTTTGTGCCTTTCTTGGCTATCCGCGTGAGGCCTTGCTCGGAAAATCCGATTACGATTTCAATCCACAGGAACAAGCCCGTATTTTCTGGGAAATGGATGATATCGTTTTTGAGTCAAAGTCAGAGAATATCAATCTTGAACAGACCACAAATAGTGCTGGAGAGTTGCTTTGGGTTGAATCCAAAAAGAGTTATTACAGGTCCGATGCAGGTGACGAATATATCATCGGCGTTTTAACTGATCTTACAGAAATAAAAGCCCGTGAAGCCGATCTGGTCCAAGCGAATAAGCTAGCCTTAGATGGGGCGAAGGCCAAAACAATGTTTCTTGCTAATATGAGCCATGAAATTCGGACGCCTATGAATGGAGTCCTTGGGATGGCTCAAGTTCTCCACACGACAGACCTTACAGACAATCAAATTGAGATGGTCGATATGTTGGAGCGTTCAGGTCAAGTTCTCCTCAGGTTAATAGATGATATTCTTGATTTTTCAAAGCTAAATGCCGGTCAGATGAGCATCTGCGTTGAACCTTTCATTCTAAAGGATATTGTCCAAGACGTTTCATTTTTGGCAGGTGTTACGGCTAGAAATAAAGGGCTCGATCTAATTGTAAATTATCATCCGGATATGCCTGTCGGGCTTCTGGGGGACGGCGGTCGCATAAACCAGATTATCACTAATCTATTGAGTAATGCGATCAAATTCACAGCAGAGGGCTATGTTCTTTTGGATGTTAGCGGAACGATAAGTGGACAAACCCTTGATCTGAATATTCGCGTCAAAGATACGGGGATCGGCATCGCATCTGAGAAGTTAGATCATATTTTTGAGAAATTTCAGCAGGCTGACGGATCCACGACTCGGACTTATGGCGGGACAGGTTTAGGTTTAGCTATATCAAGGGAATTAGCTAATTTAATGGGCGGTACGCTTACAGTAGCGTCTCGTTTAGGAGAGGGTTCAATCTTCGATTTTTCTGTTTCCCTACCTATTATCGAAATTTCAGAAAAGCCAAGATCAGCCCCGATTGACAATTCAGCTCTCTCCAAGCTGAAAATTTTAGCTGTAGATGACATCCCTCTCAATCTCCATATCTTGGAGTCGCAACTTTCAGCGCTCTCATTGTCAATTGATAAAGTTGCATCAGCTGAAGAGGCTGTTCAAAGATTATCAATGGCCGTCAATGAGGGTGAACCTTACAATCTATTACTGACGGATTATCAGATGCCAAAGATCGATGGTTTTAAACTTGTCAGTAGTTTGAAGGGACATCCAAAGTTTGAAGACTTGCAGATTATTGTTTTATCTTCAGTCAATGATAGTGAGGTACGCCAATCCTTCATTGAGCAGGACATCACAAGTTATTTGGTTAAGCCTGCAGGACAATATGACCTCCATCGCGCCATCTCTGGGGCTGCCTTACAAATTTGAAGACCTTTGCATCGCGTCTATGATTCCGATAGCGTCACGTGATGACAGACTATTCCACACTCCTGATTTCGCGCGATGAGACCCTTAATTCCGTCGCAATCCTAACCTTGAACAGACCCGAAGCGATGAACAGTTTCAACACGGTGATGTTTCGGGAGCTGCAAAAAGCTTATGTGGAGCTTGATAAAGACCCGTCGGTCCGGGTGATTGTTGTCACGGGGGCCGGGCGTGCGTTTTGCGCAGGGGCTGACATCTCTGATGGGTTCGGGTCTGCCGGACTTTCCACTGCACCTTCTATGCATGAGGGCGTCGTCCGTGATGCAGGTGGAGAGCTCGTGCTCGATATGTTCCAGGTGGATACGCCGATTATTGGGGCCATAAATGGTCATGCCGTCGGGATTGGGGCCACTATGACTATGGCGATGGATTTGCGAATTTGTTCTGAGAAAACAAAATGGGCGTTTCCATTTGCGCGTCGCGGCATTGTTTTTGACGGGGCCGCCAGCTGGTTCCTACCGCGCTTGGTTGGCTGGGCCAAAGCGAATGAATGGATATTGAAAGCGGATATTATATCGCCGGATGAAATGCATCGTGCCGGATATGTCAGTGAAGTGCATCCGCCTGAAGATGTTTTATCGCGCGCTTTAGAACTTGCGCGGGACATTGCGCAAAATTGCTCACCGACATCCACGGCGAATAACAAACGTCTGTTACGGGAGTCCATGATGGGTCACGGTGTTTTGGAGCAGGCCGCGTTCATGTCCCATATAGAAGAGAGCAAGTATCTGAATAAGGCATTTGTCAGTGCAGATTGCCATGAAGGCGTCAGGGCCTTTTTGGAAAAACGTGCACCGAATTTTGCAGATCGAGAAGATTGAACCGAGATGAAACTGGAGAGCCTCATGGATAGACGCGTTGTAATTCTAGGCTTGGCCGCTACGCCTCTGGCGGCTTGCGAAACATTTGATCCGTCTGTTTTGGACGGGTTAGGCGGTGTTGGCGGAGCGTTGACAGCCGGTGAAGTTGCGCTTGGTTTGAAAGCGGCCTTGGATAATGGGGTCGGAAACGCGCTTTCAAATGTCGGGGTTTTCAACGGCTTTCTTGGCAATGATATTGTTCGCATTCCACTGCCTAAAGTTTTGCAGGATGTGCAGTCTTATTTAGCACCAATCGGAGCTGATAAATTATTGGTTGAGTTGCAAACTCAGCTCAATCGTGGTGCAGAAAAAGCGGCCCCTGTTGCGCGGGACATTTTTCTGGATGCGATCAAAGGTCTGACGATTACAGATGCGTTCGACATTTTACGCGGGCCGGACACGGCCGTCACTGAATATCTACAAACCCGCACGACATCCCGTTTGAGTCAGCTTTTCGCGCCGATTATGGAGACCGCCCTGAACCAAACGGGCGCCCTTCGTTTAGTTGACGATGTGGCGTCTCAGCTAAAGGTCGTGCCATTTGGTCCAAATTTAGGTGCGGATGCCAGAACGGATTTAATCGACCACGGTGTTGATTACGGGCTGCGCGGGGTTTTCCATTTTATCGGTGAAGAAGAAAAAGCCATTCGTGCCAATCCCGCGAAGCGGACATCAGCAATTCTAAGGCGCGTATTCGGTGCATAGTTGAACATAAAGTGAATAATTTTACGGCATTGCGACGTAAATGAAGTTTTAACTTTCACTTCGACGAAAAATATGGTTCCAAAGATTCAAGCGATCCGCACCGCCCCCCAATGATGAGGTCGCATGAGGACGAATGATGACCCTATCTAAAAGGCTCTTTGAGCTTATCGCTAAACATATGTCTCGCCCCGGACATATCTCGGATGCTCCGCCGGAAGCGGATTTCGTTATGTCGGGCTTGCGGGCGGCCGGTTCCGCCAATTTAATCACACGTCGTAAAATTCTATCAGACGTGTCTGACGTTTTGGATTGTAAGTCAGAAGATTTGGAATTTCTATTCACCGAGTTTTCGACGCCAATGACCGCCACGGCGAATTATGAAATCATGGTGCCTGATTTCCAAAGCCAACTTCTCGCCGTCGCAGAATAGCCTGAATACCGCCCTTTTGATTTCCAACTTATGACCTAATCGGTCCCTATCCGCGTCTTTCAATTTTTGAAAGATCGCCATGTCCACTCACCCATTCCGTCCGACGACCTTGCCCGGCCTCCGCCGTTCTGCCGGGCTAAAGCTTATCCTGATCTGTGCCCTTGTCTTGCTCATGGCAATTCCCGCCATGTTCATTGGGGCGATCAGTTATGAACGCTCTTCCGTCGCGAAAGATGTCACAATGCAGGTGAGCGAACGCTATGGCGGTCAACAGACAATTATCGGGCCCATTTTATCCGTCCCCTATGAGACCCGTCGCGCAGACGGGACCGTGCTGACGGGGCATTATTTGTTTTATCCTGATAAAGGTGAGATTGATTTCAAATCAGTTGAAGTCGAAAATAAAACACAGTCGCTTTATAAAGTCCCAGTCTATGCGGCGTCGGGTGATTTGCGGGCGAGTTTTGACGATCCCCTGGGAAAGATTTCCGAGACGGGTCTGAAACTTAAAACTGAAGACGCCCGTTTTCTCATATCCCTTTCAAATGTGCGAGGCTTGAAACAAGATATTTTCCTGCGGGGAGCGGATGGTCAACGCG
Organism: uncultured Algimonas sp.; assembly: GCA_964477595.1. Classification (GTDB taxonomy): domain Bacteria; phylum Pseudomonadota; class Alphaproteobacteria; order Caulobacterales; family Maricaulaceae; genus Litorimonas. The sequence goes on along the minus strand of CAYZGF010000027.1, from coordinate 7,856 downwards.
CACAATTTGAACCTGCGACGGAGGATATGCAGGGTCGCTCTGCAATTCCGCCGGTCTATGGTAAGAATGAATTGGGTGAGCGCGTTGTCGTAAAAGCCGCTATTCCGGGACAACATCACGAACCGCTTCCCCGATATGGTCAATGGCTGTCTGTGCCTGCTGCGCCGTTTCTGCGCGGTAATAAATCCGTATCAGTTTCGGCAGCCTTGAGCCTGTCCGGAGCGCAAAGCCTGTCCATCCCGCCCTTTGCCAAATCGACCGACGTCAAGCTGGCATCAAATTGGCCGGACCCGGGGTTTAAGGGGGAATTTACACCGACGGACCGCACAATATCAGAGGATGGATTTACGGCCAGTTGGTCCATGCCCTATTTGTCGAGGGGCATTCGCGGGGAGGGGCGCGCAGAAAATGTCATGCGCGGACTCACGTCTAACATGGTCCGTGTGAAATTTGTGAACACCGATAATCCCTATCAGACGGTCAACCGTGCTTTGAAATATTCGGTTCTCTTTATCGGATTGGTCTTTCTGGCTTATTTCTTGTTTGAAATCATCGTTGGTACGCCCGTCCATCCCGCGCAATATATCTTGATCGGCCTGGCGCAGGCGATTTTCTATCTGCTGCTCTTGGCTTTTGCCGAACGGATCGGCTTTGTGGCGGCCTTCATCCTTGCGTCGACGCTGACAATTATCGTGACAGCCGGATATGCGGGCGCCGTCTTTGGCGGGCGGTCCTATATTGTGAAAGCCGGAGGTGTTTTCGCGATTGTGTATGGTCTGTTATTCGTGCTGATGCGCATGGAAGACTTCGCGCTCATGGTTGGCGCATTGGCCAGTTTCACAGCGATTGCGGCGACGATGTATCTGACGCGTGATGTTGATTGGTACGGCGCAGCCAAACCGCCTGCATAACGGTACGGTCGCAGTCTGCATCTGACCGCAGAAATGGACTGCGACCCGCAATTTGTCGCGTATGAAACCCCTTGGGTTGACGCACGTTTATGTCTATATCGCTTTCAACAAACTCAGACACGGATACTCGTTTCACATGGTCCAGCTTACCCTCCCGAAGAATTCTAAAGTCCGCAAGGGCAAAAGCTGGCCGGCGGAGTCCGGAGGGACCCGTCTGAAAACGTTTAAAATTTACCGTTACGACCCGACGGATGGTGGAAACCCATATTGGGATAGTTACGAGATTGATTTGGACGAATGCGGGCCGATGGTGCTGGATGCGCTCTTCAAAATCAAAAATGAGATTGATCCGACCCTCGCTTTCCGCCGCTCTTGCCGTGAAGGTGTCTGCGGGTCCTGCGCCATGAATATTGGCGGTCGCAACACCTTGGCCTGTACGAAAGGCATTGATGAGGTCAAAGGCGGAACGATTACGATTTCACCGCTGCCGCATCTGCCTGTTGTGCGTGATCTTGTGCCTGATCTTTCGAATTTCTACAAGCAATATGCCTCGATCGAGCCTTGGCTACATACGAGCACGCCATTACCGACCGAAGAGATTACCCAGACCGTTGAAGACCGGGATAAGCTTGACGGCTATTATGAATGTATTCTCTGCGCGTCTTGCTCAACATCCTGCCCGTCCTATTGGTGGAATGGTGATCGTTATCTCGGACCGGCGGCTTTGCTCCAAGCCTATCGTTGGTTGGTTGATAGCCGTGATGACGCAACAACAGAACGTCTCGATCAGTTGGAAGACCCGTTCAAGCTCTATCGCTGCCACACCATCATGAACTGCGCGAATGTCTGTCCAAAAGGTCTGAACCCGGCCAAAGCCATCGCCGAAGTGAAAAAGATGATGGTCGAGCGGGCGTAACAGTCCGGTTGCGCGACGCGCAAATTTTCCATCCGGGGGATGGAAAATAGGGCCGTTTCGCACGCTCGCCGCTTAGCGGTTCCAAAACTGAAGATATTTCCGAGTCTCTTTCGCCGCCAAAGTCGAACGGCAGTTCGGCGACGCGGTCCAATATCCTCATCACCTTCTCTTCGAAAACCTTGACCTGACCCGCAAATTTAGAGACCGTTCGACCTCATCATTTAGAGGTCTAAAATGCGTCATTTATTCTTGGCCAGCGCCGCTCTTCTTTTCACAGCATGCGCTGCCGAACACGCCCATGATCATGCGACTGAACCCTTCGGTCCGTCTGCCTCAGATTACGCAAAAATCGTTGAGGCTGAATTTGTGGCAAAAGACTGGACGGCAAAAACTCTCCCGGAATTATCAGATGCCCTGACTGCCGGAGAGGTCACAGCAGCAGACTTAACCCAGGCCTATCTCGACCGGATTGAAGCCATTGACCGCTCGGGTCCGCACCTCCAATCCGTTTTGTCTTTAAACCCAAATGCAATGGCACAGGCCGAAGCGTCTGACGCGCGCCGTGAAAATGGCGAAGGGCTGGGAGCTCTCGACGGCGTTCCTATTCTCTTTAAAGACAATATTGAGACACTGGATCCAATTGCGACGACAGCGGGGTCTTATGCGCTGGAAGATAATGTGACTGAGCGCGATAGCCCGCTCGTTGCAGGCTTGAGGGCGCAAGGCGCCGTTATCCTTGGCAAAACCAATCTCTCTCAATGGGCCAATTTCAGGTCGAATGAGAGTGTCTCCGGTTGGTCCGCTCTGGGCGGGCAAGTCCGAAATCCGCACATGTTGGATCGCAGTCCTTGTGGCAGCTCCTCAGGTTCGGGCTCCGCAATTGCGGCTTCTTTGGCTGCGGGTGCCGTTGGTACGGAAACAAACGGCTCAATCATTTGCCCGTCCAATGTGAACGGCATAGTCGGCTTTAAACCGACAGTGGGTTTGGTCAGCCAGCAATATATCGTCCCGATCAGTGCGACACAGGACACAGCTGGCCCGATGACGAAAACGGTGCGCGGTGCGGCTATGATGCTCGGCGCGATGGATAATCAAGACGTGGATTACGTGGCCGCGTTGGATGCTTCTGCTCTAGACGGCAAACGTGTGGGTGTGATGCGTTTTGCCGAGGGGTCCAATGATGACATTAAAGACCGATTTAATGCGAGTTTGGAGGCAATGAAGTCCGCAGGGGCGACATTGGTGGAAATCGACGCATTTTCGCTGGACGTTGAAAATTACGGACAGAAATCGCTCGATGTTTTGCTCTATGAATTCAAGGCAGGAATGGATGAGTATTTGGCTGAAGCTGCGCCTGCCGTCACAGCAAGATCTCTGGAACAGCTCATCGCATTCAATACGAGGGAACCGCGTGAAACGACTATATTTGATCAAGATCTATTTGAACGCGCTCAAGCCAAAGGTCCGCTCTCTGATGAGACCTATCTGACGGCGAAGGCGGATGCGCAGCGCGGAACGGGAATTGACGGAATTGATAAGCTTATGGCGGAAAATAATGTTGATATGCTTGTCAGCCCGTCAGGCCCTGTGGCGTCCCGAATTGACCCTGTGAACGGGGATGTCTGGCCGTCATGGGCAGGGGCTGGCTATCTCGCCGCTGTTGCGGGCTATCCGCATATCTCCGTGCCTATGGGAGATGTGCACGGTGTACCTGTAGGGTTCTCAATCATGGCTGGAATAACACAAGATGTAGACGTTTTATCTTATGGCTATGCGTTTGAGCAAATTGGCGGCAAGCGCGTCGATCCGAAATATCTCCGCAGCGCGGAAGACCGCCCCGAGCTGGAAAAACCTATGCGCCCTTAGACAAGTTGTTCAACGATTTTGCGGATTGTGGCCGTGGCTTCATCCGCATTTTTGGGCAGGGATTTCGGGGATATTTTCTCGCCGAAACTGAGTCGGAAAAGCTGGCCCTTTTTGTTCAGCAATTCATGAAACAAGGTAATGTCGCGCAGCTCTGAATTGGCGCGCGCGAAGAAATAGTACAGGAATGAGTTTCTCGCTTTAATCCCTAATGGGATGATGGGGGCATCATATTTTCGGGCCAGCATGGCAGCGCTGCTTTCCCAAGGTTTGTCAACAAGACCGCGCCATGTGAGTTTAGCAAGCGACCCCGACGGAAATATTACAATGCATTTTTCAGCTTTTATCGCGTCCCTCACGGCCATCAATGTATCGCGGGTTTTGGCGTGGCTGCGTTTATCCTTCACCCACTCCACCGGAATAATAATGTCTTTGCCTTCGGGGATGACGCGCAAGGCATCCGCATTTGCCAAGAAGATATGATCCGGTCGTCTTTCTCGAATAGCTTGAAACACGGCTAGTCCGTCGGCCAATCCCGTAGGGTGATTAGCGATAACGATACAGGCGCCTTTGCGCGGCAGATTGGATAATCCGACGACAGCTGTCCGGGGATTAATATGACGTGAGACCCGTTGAAACGCGGCATGGCCGGAGAGAGGTCGAATTGTATCCGCCAAAAATACGGCCGCATCATAGGCCAGCATACGGTAGAGCATTGGGCGGACAGCCTTGAATAAACGCGGTTTTGAGATTAGCCGCGGGGCACGTTCAGCAATGAGTTCTTCGACAATATGCACGGAGGTCTTTTTATAGATGTCGCGGATGAGTCCAAGGGGTGTGCAGGCCAAAAAAAAAGCCGCTCTTGAGTAAAGAGCGGCTTTTCAGATTTAGGGTTAGAAAGGTTTACTTCTTAGCAGCCGGACGCTTAGGCGGAGCTTTGCGTGTTGGCGCTGCTTTCTTTGTGTCTCCAAATTTTTTGAAGTCTGCAGTTGGCATGGTCTTGTTCAAGACTTTTGACGCCCAGTCACGTCCCCCCCAACCAAATGCGATCGCGGCAGCCACTGCGGCAGAGATAACAAACGCTGAGAAAGCAACCGGCACGATTTGACCTTCAGGATCAAGTGAGTTCAGACCCAGGAACACGAACAGGATCATGGCTGCATATTTAACGAAGCTGGCAATGCGCTGGCTCATGATTGTGGACAGGAAACGGCCCATGAAATTAGCCAAGAATACGCCAATTGCGATCAGCACAGCTGCACGGAGCAAACTACCGCCAAATTCTTGAACAGTTCCGAATGCTTCGGACAGGCTCTCATTGCCAAGAATGTTCACCGCCGCAGATACGCCTACGACCAAGATGATCAAGAATGCGACATAACCAGCAGATTTGGATGGCGATGTTTTCAAACCTTCGCCGTCATCCAATGCCATGACTTCATTGATGCTGCGATCAAAACCAAGACCTGCGAGAAGGTTCTGGATGAAATTCGAAACGAAACGACCAATGAAAATTGTTGCTGCCAGCACGATGGCTGCGGCTACAAGCGCAGGAAGATAGCTGAGGAAGCCGTTTAACATATCTGAGAGGGGCTCAGAGATTGAGGCCATATTCAGCTTTTCAAGTACCGCAATTGCGACGGGCACGATGATTAGAACGAAGACAACTTTACCTAATAGGCTTGAGATTGATCCGGACGATCCTGTTGCGGATGTCAGACCCGAACGTGACGCGAGCGTATCGACTTGCGCAGCTTCAAGAACGGATGTCACAGCGGTTGCGCAGACTTTGGCCAAGATAAATCCGATAAAACCGATAAATCCGGCGCCGATAAGGTTCGGAACAACAGCACTGATATTGTTGAAGAGATTTTCAACGGGGCCGAAATATGAGCCCATACCGACGCGAGATAGCGTCAGGAATAATGTGTAAAGGATCGCAAGCCAGAACACAGCTTTACCAATCGCGCTCCCGATATTGCCGCCGGTCGTGGCAGCCCGTTTGCCTAGTCCCGTGCGGTTGATGCCGCCGCTGACGAGGCCGCGTAGAATGTAGGATATAATAATACCCACGACGAGAATGACAGCAGCTGCCACCCATTTTTCCCAGCCGTCACCAGCCATAAATTGATCAAAAAATTCCATGATATGTGTCCCTCCAGACAAAACTAAGGCAGCGGCTTTGCCCGCATAAAACGCCCATTAATTATTACTGTAGCGTAATACCACATTAACGCTTCATGAACACTAGTTTCATGTGGGGTAAATGGTGCAGAAGAATCTCCTCTCACGCGTTGACGCAAACTGCCCTCTGTTACAAAGCCAAGATTATGGAACCTGCACCGATCCGCAATAAACCATTGTTTTATGTACTTGTACTGCTCAGCTTTGGCCTATTGGGTTTAGGCATCATCTTACTGTCCGTGTAATTATGGGACCTGTTCAAACCCGATTGGAACAGCGTATCGAGGACGGCGTGCTGGTGCGTGACCCTCAACAGGTCGAGGCGGCGCAAGAACTTGATTCGCGATTGGACGCCCTTTCCGAATATGAGCCGGGGTCCGGTGGGCTGCTGGGCCGCTTCTTTGGAAACCGCGAAACCGTGCCGCGCGGTCTTTATATGTATGGCGGTGTTGGACGGGGCAAATCCATGTTGATGGATTGGTTTTTCGAGGCGGCAGAGTTCGAGCCTAAGCGCCGAACACATTTTCACGCCTTTATGCTGGATGTGCATGAGCGGATTAATGCCTGGCGTAAACTGGACAAAGCTGGACGTCGCGCTCATCCTCACCATGTTCGCGGAGCCGGGGATGACCCTATTCCGCCTGTTGCCCGCGCTTTAGCAAGCGAAGGCAAGCTGCTTTGCTTTGATGAGTTTCATGTCACGGACATCACGGATGCCATGATCCTTTCGCGTTTGTTTGAGGCGCTTTGGAAGAATGAAGGCGTGGTTGTGATTGCGACGTCAAACCGCTCGCCAGACACTTTATATGAAAACGGTCTAAATAGAGGCCTGTTCGTCCCATTTATAAAGATGATGCCTGAGCATTTGATTATTCATGCCTTTGAAGGGGATACGGATCATCGTCTAAGGGCGCTGACGGCAGCGCCTGTTTATCACACGCCATTAGGTGCGGAAGCCGATGCTGCGATTTCGGCGGCCTGGGATCGATTGACCCGGGGCGGAACGCCAGTCCTGACAGAGCTGGTTGTACAAGGTCGCACATTAGACTTTCCGAAAACAGCGCGGGGTGTGTTGCGCAGTGATTTCGCGGCGCTTTGCGAGACTAATCGCAGTCCCGCAGAGTATCTTGAGGTCGCACAGGCTTTTCATACTGTCATATTGGAAAATGTCCCACAAATGGGCGTACATATGCGCAATGCGGCCAAGCGTTTCGTGACATTGATTGATGCGTTGTATGAGACGCGCACGAAATTGGTGATGAGTTCAGCCGTCGAACCTGCGGCGCTTTACGAGAAAGGGGACGGCGCATTTGAATTTGAACGCACAGTCAGCCGTCTCATGGAAATGCGCACGGAAGAATATTTAGCGCTGGAGCGGGGTCAGGCTGAACGCGATTAAGTTTTGCGTCCAAAACTCCAACGATGGACGGGGCTGCGGCCTAATTCCTCCACGGCTTCGCGGTGGGCTTTCGTCGGATAGCCTTTATGTCCGGCCCAGCCATAGCCCGGAAAGCGAGAATCAGCTTCCGCCATAATCCGGTCTCGCGTGACCTTTGCGACAATAGACGCGGCGGCGATGGATAGACTTTTGGCATCGCCCTTCACGATTGCGTGAGCGTCACATGGCAAGCCGGGTGGGACACGATTCCCGTCAATTAACGCGCAATCTACTGAAATATCTATATTTTCTACGGCCCTGCGCATCGCGGACATAGAAGCCCAAAGAATATTGATGCGGTCAATTTCCCCCGGTTCGGATATGCCGACACCAATTTTCGCATTTTGCACGAGGATATTCAGGAGTCGTTCACGCGCCGAGTGGGAGAGGGCCTTACTGTCATTCAGACCTGCCGGAATATTTTCAGGATCGATGATGACTGCAGCTGCAACAACAGGTCCTGCAAGGGGACCGCGGCCTGCTTCATCGACCCCGCAAATAATCCGGCCACGGGACGCACCGGCTTGGGTTTCAAAACTGAAAT
>CAYZGF010000026.1:0-16005 GCA_964477595.1 uncultured Algimonas sp. | reverse complement strand
CCCGGTTTTCAAGTTCATTCGAAATTGGAAAAAATGCGCGAAACCGTCAATCACCCGGTATGGCCAAGTGCCGCTCAGGTCGCAGAGGCGACAGAGCATCACTTGCATAATCTGCCACATGTTTTGGCGGGCTTAAAAGGTGACGGCATTGATGTTGTGCCGGAAATTCATGATTTTGCCGACGCCAATGGGTTGGAGATACACACCCTCAGCACGGTTAAACATATGAACGCCGATCAGGCGAATTGTGGCTATGGCTGTTCTGGCAATCCTTATGACGCTTATTGGGATTTTAATCCGCTTGGTCATGGAGATATCCATGAGCTGGGTCACGGATTGGAACGCAGCCGATTCAGATATAGCGGGCAACCCGTCCATACCACGACCAACCCCTATAGTTACTTCTCTAAATCCGAATTTTACAAAGAGACCGGAAATACATCAGAGCTCGGCTGTCAGAACCTGCCCTATGAAGCCTTGTTCAACACCGTCCAAGCCAGTCGCTCTGAAGCTGATCCGGCGCAATATATGCGGGATCAAAATTTGACAGGATGGAATCAAGGCGCAGCGATCAATCTACAAATCATGATGGCCGCACAGGATTTAGGCCTGTTGGAAAACGGATATTACCTATTGGCGCGGCAGCATATTATAGAGCGAGAATTTAATATCGCTGATAATGATGATGCGAGTTGGGACGCGAAAAAAGATGGGTTGGGTTTTGGCGATTTTTCGCGGGATGCCGCGCGGGCTTTGTCAAATAATGACTGGAATCTGATCGCCTTGTCTCATGCATTGGACCGCGATCTGAGTGCGTATTTGGAACGCTGGGGGTTTGAACTGTCAGACGCAGCCAAGGCGGCTGTCGCAGACAAAATCGATTTCCCGACGGATTTCTATATCGCTGAACCGCAAGCCCATTGTCTCGGGTTCCCGACGGAAAAGCTTCCAATGGATGGTGGCGAGACATGGCCTCTGACGTCGAAACCCGCGCCTAAATCCTTCAGCAAGATTTATCATCACGCGCATAAATAGCTGATGCTGTTGACATAAGGCCCATCTCTGTGAGTGTGGACCTATGACAAAGATCGTAATTTTAGGCGCTGGTTCCATCGGGTGCTGGATTGGCGGACAGCTCATCGCGGGCGGCGCGAACACGACATTGATTGGGCGCGATCGTTATGCAGCACAAATCGCTGAGAACGGATTGAAGCTCACACATTTTGAGCGAGACCCCATTCACTGCACGGCGGTAGATTTTCAAACGGATGCAGCGGCGCTTCAGGGCGCGGATATCATCGCCCTCTGTGTGAAAAGCCAAGATACAGGAGCGGCAGCCCAACAGATTTTAGACTATGCGCCCAATGCGGTGGTCGTCAGCTTTCAGAACGGCATTCGAAATCCAGAAACGCTGCGGGATGTGTTACCACCAGAGAATATCGTCCCGGCCATCGTACCCTTTAACGTCACGCCGACGGACCCTGGCGCATTTCATTGCGGCACGGCGGGCGATTTAGTCGTCGACAATCATGCTGATATTGTCCCGCTCATAGAAGCTTTAGAAAATGCAGGGCAGGGCATTCGCGCATCTGACACGATTATCGGCGATCAATGGGCTAAGATGATCGTAAACCTCAATAATGGCTTGAATACATTGACCGGCGGTACGCTGCGCGACGGCCTTTTGCAGCGCGATTACCGCAAGGCGCTGGCGGCTTGTGTGGAAGAGGCGGTGGCGGTCGCGAAAGCTAATGGTGTCACGGTTGGAACTTTCAACGGGCGCTCACCTGCGGCCCTAATGAAAACGCTGCGTCTGCCGGATGTCGCTTATCGTCTGATCATGCAGACGATTGTGAAAATTGATGCTAAAGCTCGCTCCTCCATGCTGGATGATTTGGAGACAGGGCGTGTGTCCGAAATCGATTATCTCCAAGGGGAAGTCGTAAATCGCGCAGAGATGGTGGGTTTGCCCGCACCTCATAACGCTGCGATTTTACAGGCTGTGCAGAGCGCTTTTTCTTCAGGGAAAAGCCCGAAGCTTAGCGGGGCGCAGATTTTAGCTCTGTTAAAAAAATGAGGCGTCACCCGGCCCTGGGAGGGATAGACCGAATGACGCCAGTATATGTACTCAGTTTAATCGCAAAAGGGATGCAAGGGGGAGAGCATCTTCGCGGCTGAGTATCATATATACGATTTAGGCAGCCTTTTTGGTTTTACCAGATTTGGCGCCAATTAACTTTCCGTCAGATTGTGAAGATGCGCCGTTAATGGCGATCTTTTGTGGACGTAAAGCTTCGGGAATTTCGCGCACCAAACTAATGCTCAAAAGGCCATTTGTCAGATTGGCTGCGCTGACACGAACATGATCGGCCAATTGGAAACGGCGCTCAAAACCACGCTCCGCAATTCCGCGATGGAGATATTCAACAGTGTCGTTCTCGGCCACGGGGGTCTGATTGCCGGACACGGTCAAAACACCTTCATGGGTTTCAATCTCGATATCATTTTCTGTAAACCCGGCGACGGCCAGATCAATCCGGTAGCTGTCTTCTGACAAGCGGGCAACGTTATAAGGGGGATAGGCTGTACCGGATTTAGCAGCCTGAGAGGCAGCATTGTCAATCATATTCGCCATGCGGTCAAAACCAACAAAGCTGCGGTAAAGCGGGGAAAAATCATAAGGTCTCATAGTCTCATCCTTCATAAAGCGATGTGTTTACGGGCCCCCAAATGGGCGACCCAGACGTTACGCAAACCCGATTATCGGCGTTTGCGTCATCAAAATGGGAAAATGATTTCGACCTTCAAGAGGTGTGTGTGTAATACGTCGAATTAATTAAGTTTAATTTTCAGTCGATGCGACATAAAAGGCAATAAATACAGTGTTTTACGTGGTGCCATCCGGAAGATTATCAATTTTCTTATGACCCAGTATCTTGAGGGTCATATTGCGTCCAGCCCGCAGAAAGGGATAGAGGATACGGCTCCGCCAAGGGCTGGAAAACGTCCATTTTGTCAACCGTCTGAGCACTCCGCTTTTGGCTGTCATAAGGGCCATACGGGTCATGGCGTCTTCCCCGTGATAGAATTCATCATCCAGGACGACGATCATGCCTTCATCCAAATCTAAACCCTTCTGAGTGGCAGCCTGCACCAGCGGGTGCGGCGCGCGGGCATTCACCAGCTCGACAGAATAATTTTCCTGCAACCGAACCATTTGCGAGAACGCCGTGCAAAAGGGACAAGCCCCATCATAAAGTATATGGACTGGAATAGGTTCAGGCATGGGCAATCCCTATGTGCAGCATTTCAATTTGTCACGACATAGCTCATCCCGCAAAAATGGTGCGCTGCGCTCTGAATCACCCCACGGGAAATTTACTCGACTTTTGCGTCTGTCTCCCTATCCCGTTCGTAATTCTTATTGATGCTTGATAATGGGAGACATCCATGCGCCTTCAAACCACTCTTGCGGCCTTACTGGCCGCCACAGCTTTAACCGCCTGTACTGCCGGGGAAAAAGCCGATGCACCTGACACAAATGTTGAGGCAGAAACAGTTGTCAAAACCGTCACCCTTGATGATGTGTTGGCCCATCCGCGCCGGGCAGATGAAGCCAAGCGCGATCAATTCCGTAACCCGAAAGAGACGTTGGAATTTTTCGAAGTTGGGCCGGGCAAGCGTGTCGGTGAAATTTGGCCGGGTTGGTACACAAATGCGACGGCGCCCTATCTCGCCGCGAATGACGGCGATTATGTTGCCATTCTCTATCCGGCCGGCGTCAGTGACGGCTTGGATGCACGTATTGAAAAATATAAAGAGACATATGCGGATACTGAGACATATGGCGACATTGAATATGCGGCCTTTTGGGGTGATGAAAATCCCATTCTGGCTGAAGGACAAGAGCCACTCGATGTGTTGGTGACCTATCGGAACGTCCATAACTGGATGGGACGTGGTTACGCGCAAGACGCCTTTGACAAATTCTACGCGGCGCTGAAACCGGGCGGGATTTTAGGTGTTGTAGAGCACCGCTTGCCGGAAACGGCTGTCCAAGACCCAAAGGGCTCATCCGGATATGTTCAGGAAAGCTATATGAAGGATTTGGCAAAACGCGCTGGATTTGAATTTGTTGGATCGAGTGAGGTCAATGCCAATCCCAAAGACACGGCGGATCATCCCTTCGGCGTTTGGACTTTGCCGCCGCGTTCGCGCTTGCCTAAAGAAGGCAGTGTTGAGGCTGCGGACTTTGATGCGGAAGCCTATAAAAATATCGGTGAATCTGACCGTGCAACTTTGAAATTCCAGAAACCAAAATAGAACTGGAAATGGGGCTTTCCGCGCCCCATATATCGAACACACAATTTTAGTGAATGGAGTTCCCAATGGAAAATGCAGAAATCGCAGCAAAGATGACCGAAGCGCTGGGCAAAGCCGGTGGTTTGGACAAGTCTGTAAAGTTTGATTTCGGTGATGGTGGTCAAGTTTTCGCAACAGGCACAACGGCCGAAGTCGCGGATAAAGAGGCCGATTGCACAATCAGTGTCGACAAAGCGGATTTCATCGCTTTGGCTTCAGGTTCAATGGACCCAATGATGGCGTTCATGTCCGGCAAATTAAAAGTCGCCGGTGACATGTCCGTCGCGATGGGCTTGCAAAGCCTTTTTGCGAATATGTAAATTGAATTTAGGCGCGGCGGTTTTTCACGACTGACCGCGCTTTTTCATGTCTGCCCCTCTGCCAAATTTTGAAGAAGCCGAAATCGTCCTGCCGGGCGGTCGGCCTGTGCCTGCGGTCTTGGAACCGCGGCTCAAAACCTATTTCATTGAGCGTGACGGTGTGCGCCTGCGCGTCATGTTGGCGACAGCGGTCACGGATAATCCGCGTGGATCAATTATATTTTCCCCCGGGCGCACAGAATTCATTGAAAAATATTTCGAGACGACAGCCGATTTGATCCAAAAGGGGTTTAATGTGCTGATGGTGGACCCGCGCGGGCAGGGCCTGTCTGAGCGTTTGCTGGAAGACCGTCTGAAATCCTATATCAAAAATTTCCAGATTTACGCAGATGATCTGGCATTTGCCGCTGATGAGTTTGCGCCGCTCTTGCCGCGTCCACACATTGCGATGGGTCATTCTATGGGCGGTACGATTGTTCTGCAGTCTATTTTATCCGGCGCGTTAAATCCTGATGTCGTAATTTGCAGCGCCCCTATGTTGGGGCTGTTCGATCTGGAAACGCCGCTTTTGCGGGCCGCGATTGTGACGCTGTCTAAATTGGGTTTGGATAAGCGGAATTTGCCGTTTCAGCGCCAACGCTCCGGGCTTCCGATCCCGTTCCAAGGCAATAAGCTGACCTCTGATAAGGAGCGATACCGGCTTTGGGCGGCCTTTTTCCAATCCACCCCACGTCTGCGGGTCGGGCAGCCGACCTATGGATGGATACGCGCCGCTTTGGCCTCTATGGCTTATGTCAATCGCAATGCCGCCAATCTGAAAATTCCCGGACTGATGCTGGGGGCGGGGGCCGATCCAATTGTGGATCCGGCCAGTGTCGAAAAATTTGCTGAGAAAGCCGGATGCGAATATGTCGTTATTCCGGGCGCTTTGCACGAGCTGTTTTTGGAACGTGATGTTTACCGCGACGAGGCTTTCGCCAAAATTGATGCGTTTTTGGACGGTGAGAAAATTTAGCGGGATCCCCGCAGGGCCTGTAGCGTTTTTCTGATCCCTTTTTTCATGGCGTGATAGGGGCTGGCCGCCAGGCGTGTTACGCGCCGAACGCGACGCCAGCGTTTCCGCGGGCGATATTGCGGGGTCAGCAGGTCGAAGAAGACATCTGTCACGGCTTCCCAACTATATTTTTCCGCATGTTGAATGGCATCAGCCGGGTCCAGCTTTGCTGCTTCAAGACAGGCGCGTTTCAGGTCTTCATCCACGACGCCCGCTTTTGATCCGGGAATAATGTCGACGGGACCGGAGACGGGATAAGCGGCCACCGGCAATCCGGACGCCATGGCCTCAATAATGACAAGGCCAAATGTATCCGTCTTGGACGGAAAAACGAAGACATCCGCATCCGCGAAATGCCGTGCCAGCTCCGTCTCAAATTTGGCACCTGTGAAGACAGCATCGGAATAATTGCGCTTCAACTCTGCGAGCTGCGGGCCATCTCCGACAATGACTTTTGTGCCGGGCAGGTCGAGATCAAGAAACGTCTTGAGGTTTTTCTCAACGGCGACACGTCCCACATTCACCCAGATGGGGCGTTCCAAGCCCTCATAGACATTCTCCGGCGCGTCTTTTTTATCAGGGTTGAACAGGACTGTATCCACACCACGCGCCCATGGGGCTAATCGGGTAAAGTTCCGCTTTTCTAGAAATTCAACCATGCTGGGCGTTGTCACCATAGTGCGCCCCCCGGCATTATGGAATCCGCGCACAAAGCGGTAAGACCAGCTTAACGGAATGAACGGAATCCGTGCCTTGATATATTCAGGAAACTTTGTGTGATAGCTCGTCGTAAATGGCATCGCCCATTTGTGACAAAGCATTTTGGCCATCTGCCCTAACGGGCCTTCTGTGGCGATATGTATGGCCTCCGGTCCAAAGGCGATCATGCGGCGTTTCACATCATTATAGGCAAAGGGTGCCAGCCGAATATCCGGATAGGTCGGCAGGGGTAAGGTGAAATAGCCATCTGACGGCGCTATGACCTCGACGTCATGGCCGCGCTGTCGAAGATGGCTGACAGTTTGGTCCAAAGTCCGAACCACGCCGTTGATTTGCGGGTGCCAGGCATCGGTGACGAGTAAAATTTTCATATCTCTGCCAAAGATCCAGCCAATCGGGGTTCACCTATTCGGGCAACTTGTATCGAGTGTTACGGGAAATTCAACGTATCACAGGTGCTGGCTCTCATGCAGCGCGAATCGTTGTGTGGTCCCTTGATGTCCGCTACTTTATTTCGGCCCCGAACCGACCCTTTCGTTGCCCCGTAAAACCGTTGATTCATGGGGTTGAGGCACTTTGTCGCCCGGCTGTGGACAGCGTGTGGATAGGTTGGGGCTGCCAGAAAAATTCGCCGAAATTCCAAAGGGTTAAGACTCTGGTAACCCTTTTTCGTGTTTAAGTGAGACACTAGGTGTTGACGCTTTAGGGCAAATCAACACTATATGTAGTGGAACGAAACAGTTCACTCTACATATCGTCTCTACGGGAACTCACGCAAAACTGCGTGCAGGGGATAGATTTGTGCGGGCTAAATGGGGAGAATGAAATGAATGAAGCAAATGAAGACTTTCGCTCGGCTGATGCCATAGCGGAGCTCAACCAATTGGATACACAGACTATGGACGTACTCGCAGCCGATCTTGATGATCCGAACGCCCCTTCCGGCATTCCGATGAGTGATGTGCTTGTCGCGCGTGAACCGGAGCTGGAGTTCACGCCCAAGCCGGATCGTCCGAAACAGGTTAAAGCCCGCAATGAGCTGCTGACGGATTTCGGTAAGCGGACTTTGCTGGATCGCTACCTCCTCCCTGAGGAAAGCTTCCAAGACATGTTTGGTCGCGTCGCACAGGCCTATGCTGATGATACAGCGCATGCCCAGCGTCTTTATGATTATATGTCCCAGCTCTGGTTTATGCCGGCGACACCCGTACTTTCCAATGGCGGCGCGGATCGCGGCCTGCCGATTTCCTGTTTCCTGAATGCCGTAGATGACAGCCTCGATTCCATCGTTGATGTTTGGAATGAAAATGTCTGGCTTGCCTCTAATGGCGGCGGTATCGGGACCTATTGGGGCAATGTCCGCTCTATCGGCGAGAAGATTGGCCGTGCGGGTAAAACCTCCGGCATTATCCCGTTCATCCGCGTGATGGACAGCTTGACCCTCGCCATTTCCCAAGGCTCACTACGTCGTGGGTCAGCTGCGGTTTATCTCGACATCCATCATCCGGAGATCGAAGAATTCCTCGAAATTCGCAAGCCGTCAGGCGACTTTAACCGCAAATCTTTAAACCTGCACCATGGTTTGAACATCACAGATGACTTTATGGAAGCTGTTGCCGCAGGCACAGAATATCCAACCAGAAGCCCGCACACAGGTGAGATCATAAAATATATTGATGCGCGTAAAGTCTGGCAGAAAATTCTGGAAATGCGTCTCGCGACAGGTGAACCCTATATGGTGTTCTCTGACACGGTAAACAAAGCGCTTGCCAAGCATCAACGCGATGCGGGATTGAAAGTGCAGCAATCCAATCTTTGCGCTGAAATTATGCTCGCGACCGGTAAAGATAAATATGACCGTCAGCGCACAGCCGTTTGCTGCTTATCCTCTATCAATGCACAGAAATATGATGAGTGGAAAGATGTTCCCGGCTTCGTCGAAGACATTATGCGCTTCCTTGATAATGTTTTGGAGAGCTTCATCCAAGGCGCACCTGAAGCCATGAATGATGCGAAATATTCCGCAATGCGCGAACGCTCCGTCGGATTGGGCCTGATGGGCTTCCATTCCATGTTGCAACAAAAGGGTATTCCGTTTGAAAGCGCCATGGCGAAAAGCTGGAATATGCGTTTGTTCTCAAAAATTCGCGGTGATGCGGATAAGGCGTCAAAAGTTCTCGCCGAAGAGCGCGGACCTTGTCCGGATGCTGCCGATATGGGCGTGATGGAGCGGTTCTCTCACAAAATGGCAGTTGCGCCGACGGCGTCGATTTCCATCATTTGTGGCGGCACCTCTGCAGGTATCGAGCCTATTCCGGCCAATATCTACACGCATAAGACGCTTTCCGGCTCTTTCACGGTCAGAAATCCGCTCTTGGAAGCTCTGCTGGAGACGAAGGGTAAGAATACTGATGGTATCTGGGCGACGATTTTGGAAAATGAAGGTTCCGTTCAGCATTTGGAGTGTTTGGACGAGCATGAAAAGGCAACATTCCGCACGGCGTTTGAGATTGACCAACGCTGGGTGATTGAACATGCGGCGGATCGTGCGCCGATGATTTGCCAAGCACAGTCTCTCAACATCTTCCTGCCGGGTGATATTGATAAATGGGACCTTCACATGTTGCATTGGACAGCTTGGGAAAAAGGCGTGAAGTCGCTTTATTACTGCCGCTCTAAATCCATTCAGCGTGCTGCATTTGCGGGATCGGACGCGAAAACAGACATGGAGAAGGCAATGGAGGCCGCCGCGCCGACAGATTATGATGAGTGCCTAGCTTGTCAGTAGGTGTAACGCGCTGAAAATAAAGTAATTTTACCCGCAGGCGCTAGCAAGCGTCTAGGACATGAAGAGATTTTAGGGCTGTCATTAACCATGGCGGCCCTTTTTCATGGAACGTTCAGACTGTTTGCTTACACATTAAGTGAATGAAACTTTTTATACTGAGGAACCTGTTTATTTGTCATGCGTCATATGAAAGTCACAATTTTGTGGCACATATGGGAAATTGATGCTAAACGTTGCATTCATTTTCGGATGATGTGGAACTAAAGGAGCTGGCGCAGACCTATGCCACACAAGGGGAGAACATCGCTAATAACGACGTCACGGTGTCTTTCTGCCGTGGTCACAGCTGCCCTTTGCCTCGGTTTCTCCACCTCAGCCTTTGCACAAGACAAATCCAATTCCGATGTAGAGTCTCTCAAAACGACCGTCACGACATCGCCAAGCGAAGGTTTGAATTTCAACCTTCCGGGACGACCGGATTTCAATGCGCAGTCAGGACCTCAACTTGATCTCCCATTGGATGCAGTCGGATCAACCGTCTTTAAACTGGATTTGACGTCGCCCGGATGCGCAAGCGGTGGCGAGAATTGTACGCGGCGTGATGACAATATAAAATTAGGTCTCTCAGATACCTTCACACGGCGGTCAGAAAAAGGTCTCGACCTCTCGCTGACACCGCGCGCGTCCATGCGTTTCAATGATGAGATCAGTTCAACAGCCGTCGGTGCCGTGATCGAAATTGGTGAAGATCTTCGCGAAGGCTCAGATTTTGAGAATAATACTTGGTATTTCTTTGCCGGCGCAGATGCAGAAGCCCTGACGTATTCGCCTAACTCCATCGGACGGATTACCGCCGGACAATTCCATCTTCAGGACCGTATTATTGTCGGCGATGCCCAAGCAGGACTTGGCTATAGAATTGGCGACGCGGATGTCTCCTTATCTTATATGCGGCGTGAAGCCTCAGGCGAGGAATATAAATTCGTCGAGGATGCGGCTGCGCTGTCTTTTACCTGGAAACGCTAAGACCTTCCGACGACACCTGTCTTCTGACGCTTGACCACCTCACTCTGCCCGCCTAATCGCCAGCGCATGACCACTGACATTTACATGACATCCAAAGCTTGGCCTTTCGATCAGGCCCGCGCCATTTTACGCCGTCTCGACATAGAGAAGAAACGGGGTATTGAGCGCGGTAATAAACCTGTTGTGTTTGAAACCGGATATGGTCCGTCCGGTCTCCCCCATATTGGAACATTTGGCGAGGTTGTCCGCACGACTATGGTTCGCAACGCCTTCATTGCCCTGACAGAGGGTAAGGTTGAGACGCGCCTGATCTGCGTCTCTGATGATATGGACGGTATGCGCAAAGTTCCAGGGACAGTGCCGAACCCGGCAGAACTTGAAGCGCATATGCAAAAACCGCTGACGGATGTGCCGGATCCATTTGGCACGCATGAGAGTTTCGGCGCGCATATGAATGATCGTTTGCGGGCATTTCTGGATAGTTTCGGGTTTGATTATGAATTCAAGTCTGCGACCGAGCTGTATCGCTCCGGCGCTTATGATGAATATCTCCTCCGCGCGTTGGAAAAATTCGACGATATTATGAAAGTCATGTTGCCGACTTTGGGCGAAGAACGTCGCGCCACTTACTCGCCATTTTTACCCATTTCACCGACGACTGGGCGCGTCCTTTATGTTCCGATGAAAGCGACAGACGCAAAAGCCGGGACCATCACATTTGATGATGAAGACGGCACAGAGGTGACATTGCCTGTCACCGGTGGGAACGTGAAACTCCAATGGAAACCCGACTTCGGTATGCGCTGGGCGGCGCTTGGCGTGGACTTTGAGATGTTCGGCAAAGACCATCAGGATAATGCGCCGCTTTACACACGCATTTGTAAAATTCTGGGCGGCAATCCACCTGTGCAATTCGTGTATGAGCTTTTCCTAGACGAGAAAGGCGAGAAAATTTCTAAGACTAAAGGCAATGGTATTTCCGTGGAAGATTGGCTGAAATATGCGCCGCCGGAAAGCCTGTCTCTTTATCAGTTTAACAAGCCCCGTGCGGCGAAGAAGCTCTATTTCGATGTCATTCCCAAGGCCGTGGACGAATATTATCAGCATCTCTCTGCATGGTCACGCCAGGATGAGAAGCAGCGTGCCAATAATCCGATTTGGCATATTCACAACGGAACACCGCCGGATGAAAATCCGCCGCTGACTTTTGCCTTATTGTTGAATTTGGTCAGTGCCGCGAACGCCTCTGATACGGACACGCTTTGGGGCTTCATCAAAAAATATGCACCGGATGCAACGCCGGAAAACAGCCCGGGACTTGATCGTCTGACCCATTATGCCGTGGCCTATTATGAGAATTTCGTGAAACCCAATAAAGCTTACCGCGATCCAACAGATCAGGAACGGGTGGCTCTGAAAGATTTAGTTTCACGTTTTCGCGCTGTCTCTGATGCTGAAGCCACAGATGGGGAAGCCCTGCAAACGCTGATTTTCTCTGTAGGTAAGACACACGAATTTGAAAATCTGCGGGATTGGTTCAAAGCCATTTACGAAGTTTGCCTCGGTCAAAGCCAAGGTCCGCGCTTCGGGTCTTTTGTCGCGATTTATGGCCCCGACGAGACGGCAGACCTAATTGAAAACGCTCTAAACGGGGCGTTAGGCTAACAAAACGTAATCCATCTTGTTTCATTCAGTGCTTTACGGTTCGCGGGGAACTGTGACAGACTGAGTATAATGAAATGGCTTGCTACGAGTTTTATTATCTTTGCCGTTCTGATGTGGAGCGGGACTGCTTTCGCGGTCACCCCGTCAGATATTCGTTTGAAAATGGATGCGGGTGATTATGCGTCGGCTTTTGCGCAGGCCGAGCAACTCGAAACCGCTGAGGGATATGCGCTCACTGCCGAAATTCTTTTATCTGAGATTATGTTAGGACAGGCGGAGAAGAATAAGAAACAGGCCAAGCGGGCCCGCAAACTCGCTAAGGCCGGATTAGAGTTAGATCCGACCCACCAAAATGCCCGTCTCCAATATGCAATCGCGGATGGGTTCGTGACACGGGAAACGGGTGATGTGTCCGCTTGGATGAAGAAACTTCCGCAAAAAACGCAAGCTATTGTGCAGGCCTATCAATCGGATTTCCCGGATGATCCACGCGGAAATGCGCTGCTAGGGGCGTGGCATTTGGCCATTGTGCGTAAGGCCGGAAATAAGAATGCACAAAAATGGTTTGAAGCCAGTATTGAGCAAGGCCGAATCTTGTTCCAATCCGCGCGCGCCTCAGAGACTGATGATATTGTCATCAGTGTGAATTACGCCTTCTCGCTCCTCGCTCTGAAAGAAGATGATCATCCCGATATAGAAGAAGCTCGTGGAATTTTGGTCGCTGTTATAGCAACGGAAGCTACGGATAATCTCGGACGTGTTTTACAAGCCTATGCCCAAGAAGCGCTCACAAAAATTGATGATCGCGAATCCATCAGGGACTATGCTGGCATGTTCTTAGACGGCGAGGTGCCGGAGTTTGAGGCTAAGGATTAAATTTATTGACTGACCCAAATGATGCGTCCGATCCACTGGATGTCTTGGCGGGGCAGTTTTCGGTCTTCATAATCCGGGTTGAGTGAGGCGAGCTCGACAACGCTTTCGGTTAGTTTCCGCAGCTCTTTTGCCATGACTTCGCCTTCCAATGTTTTCACGACAACGCGGTCCCCCCGCCTGACGCTGGCGTTGGGCGCGACAAGAACTTTATCACCTGCGCGCAAAACGGGATCCATGCTGTCGCCGGAAATTTCCAGCGCATAGACATTGTCATCCATCTCTCCCGGCACGCGGACATCTTCCCAAGAGCCGCCACAAGGAAATCCAGCATCATCAAAAAATCCTTCATCACCCGCTTGGGCAAGGCCGATCACGGGGATGGCGGGGCCGGATGCACCCTTGTTTTTGGCCATACAGGCAAAGTCTTCAAAATCCATATTTACAGTGCGCAGGACTTTGGCAATGGACTCGGTCGATGGCCAGCGGGGCTTTCCCGCTGACGTGACGCGTTTGGATTTATTGAAACTGGTCGCGTCCAATCCGGCATCCCGCGCGAGGCGGGACGGCGAAATTGAGAGTTTCAGCGCTAAGCGATCAATCGCGCCCCAGATTTCACCATGAGATAACATGAAATACGAATAGGACTATATGCCTATCGCGTCAAATAAAAAGCCCGTTCAAACTGACGGGCTCTCCATAAATTATATGTGGGGTTTGACTTAGTTATAAGCGTTCTCACCGTGGAGGCTGATATCCAAACCTTCAAATTCTTGCTCTTCTGTGACCCGTAAGCCGAGCGTTACTTTGAGCAGGAGAAGAATGATAAAGCTGGCAATTGCCGACCACGCCACAACGGCTGCTGTCCCAACGAGCTGTGTCATGAAGACACCGTCGCCTGTTCCGCCAAGAACTTCCGCAGACAGGAATGGCAGGATCAAGATGCCGAGCATTCCGCCCACGCCGTGAACCGCGAAAACGTCCAAGCTATCATCAATTTTGAGTTTCACTCGGATCAGATTGACCGCGAAATAACAAACGAGACCGCCCGCTAAACCGATGAGCAAAGCCCCGCCCGGTCCAATCACGCCCGCTGCGGGTGTGACTGTCGCGAGACCCGCAATCGTACCCGTGGCCGCGCCGACAAGTGTTGGCTTTTTATTGGTGAGGGCTTCAATTGCGACCCAAAC
Source organism: uncultured Algimonas sp. (assembly GCA_964477595.1). Lineage (GTDB taxonomy): Bacteria > Pseudomonadota > Alphaproteobacteria > Caulobacterales > Maricaulaceae > Litorimonas. The sequence goes on along the minus strand of CAYZGF010000026.1, from coordinate 2,007 downwards.
GAGGGTGGCAACCGAGGCGGAAATATGTGTGACGAGAAGCGCCATACCTGCGCCGCCATCAGCTGCGAGTTGTGATCCTCCGTTAAAGCCGAACCAGCCGACCCAAAGCATTGATGCGCCGATCATAACAATGGCGGGACGATGCGGAACGGCGAGTTCATTCGGAAAGCCTTTTCGTGCGCCCAGCATGAAGACATAAACCAATGCCGAGATACCGGCTGTTGCATGAACGACCAAACCACCGGCAAAGTCGACAACGCCGCCGCCATAATTTGATAACCAGCCGCCACCCCAAATCCAATGGGTAACAGGTGCGTAGACGACCAAGACCCATAGAGCTGTGAAAATCATAACGGGCAGAAACTTCACCCGTTCAACAAAGGCACCGACGATCAAAGCTGGCGTAATCACCGCAAATGTCATTTGAAACGCGAGGAAAACGCTTTCCGGGATTGTGCCGGAGACGGCATCGCGCCCCAAATTATTCAGGAAAAGATTATCTAATCCGCCCCACCAGCCATTGGCGCCACCAAAGGCTATAGAATAACCCGCCACGACCCAAACTATCGAGGCCAAAGCCGCAATGGCGTAGACCTTCATCAAGACCGAGACATAGTTTTTTGCGCGAACCAAGCCGCCATAGAAAAGTGCCAGCCCAGGCAAACTCATAAAGAGGACGAGAGCGGTGGCTGTTAAAATCCAGGCCGTATCCCCGGAATTGAGTGAGGCGTCTTGCGCCATTGCGAGTGATGGCAGGGCCGTGGCGGCGAGCGCCAATCCTGCAGTTTTTAAGAGGCGTGTCATATGCTTTCCCTTGCGCATTTTGCGGCACATTTTGTTTGAGCGTGGGGTAATGCAGCAAAGGCCCGAATACTGTGCAGGGGCGGGGATAGATTGTGCGTGATGAGTGTGCGCACATCTGCAGGGCATGAAAAACCCGCCTCTGCACAGTGTTAGTGCGGAGACGGGTAAGGCACGGTCGCCCCAACCAGTGCAAATGGGATGTGAAAAGGCCGGTTTGAAACCGGCCCTCCCCAATTAGCTGTTGACGAATTCCGGGTAGGACGGGACGCCAATCTCGGCTTGATCCAGACCGACATATTCGTCTTCTTCGCTGACCCGCAACCCGATCGTCATCTTCAATGCGAACCAGATGATTGCTGATACGATTGAGACAAAGACGGCTGTTGCAAGAACGCCCATGAGCTGTGCCATGAAACTGGCGTCGCCATTTGTGAGCGGCACGACAAGTGTACCGAAGATACCCGCGACCAAGTGAACCGGGATAGCACCGACGACATCGTCGATTTTGAACTTATCCAGCAATGGTACTGTCAGACAGGCGAGGAGTGAACCGATACCACCGATAAGCAGAGCGAATGGCACGGATGGTGTGAGTGGCTCTGCTGTAATGGCCACGAGACCGGCCAGAGCGCCGTTCAGCGCCATTGTCAGGTCGATCTTACCGTAACGCAGCTGTGTGTAGACAACCGCAACGATGACGCCGGCGACAGCGGCCATATTCGTGTTGACGAAGATTTTTGCGATAGAGTCAGCGTCAGCGATTGTACCCATGGCGAGTTGTGACGCGCCGTTAAAGCCGAACCAGCCAAGCCACAGAATAAAGACACCCAAAGTCGCGAGTGGCATATTCGAACCCGGAATAGGGTGAACTTTGCCGTCAACATATTTGCCCTTACGTGCGCCCAGAACGAGTGCACCAATTAAGGCTGCCCAGCCGCCTGTGGAGTGAACAAGTGTTGATCCTGCAAAGTCAGAGAATTCAGCGCCGAATGTGGCTGCAAAACCTTCTGAGTTGAGGAAACCTCCGCCCCATTCCCAAGAGCCGACGATTGGATAGATAATCCCGGTTAGGAAAACGACGAAAATAATGAATGGCCAGAATTTAATACGCTCAGCGACTGTACCCGACACAATAGAGGCTGTTGTGGCGCAGAAGACCATTTGGAAGAACCAGTCAGAATATGACGCATAGCCCGTATCGAC
>CAYZGF010000025.1:0-16079 GCA_964477595.1 uncultured Algimonas sp. | reverse complement strand
GCGAACAACATATCTTTCGCCAAAACACCACCCTTGGTGATTTTGTTGAATAAGGTCGATTTCCCGGCATTCGTATATCCGACCAGAGCCACCACTCGTTCCGGTGCGCGCTGTCTGGCTTTGCGCTGTAGACCGCGCGTCCGACGAACGTCGTCGAGTTTGCGTTTCAGGCGTGTCATCTTGTCATTTAGAACCCGGCGATCACTCTCAATCTGGGTTTCACCCGGTCCGGCGAGGCCGCCCGTACCGCCACGTTGCCTTTCCAAATGGGTCCATGTCCGCACCAGACGAGACCGCTCATATCCGAGGCGCGCCAATTCAACTTGCAAACGGCCTTCCTTCGTCGCGGCCCGCAAACCAAAAATTTCGAGAATAAGACCTGTTCGGTCAATCACTTTGACTTTCAGAATACGTTCCAAATTTCGCTGTTGCACAGGTGTCAGAGACGCATTCACAATCACCAGCGTGAGCGCCTCGCCAGCGATTGCTGCTGCCATATCGTCAATCTGGCCCGCGCCAAAAAAGTTGGAGCTGCGAATATCCCGGATTGGAACGATGCGCGCGGAGATCGGATCAACGCCTAAGGCTTCAGCCAATCCAATAGCTTCTTCTAAGTCATAATCTGCATCGGAGGCACGATTATCCGCAAATCTGGGATGTGCGATCAACGCACGATCGCGCTTTACGGCGTGTTCAACCATTTGGGGTCTGTAATGTCCTAATCTTCATCAACAGGATCATGAAGGACGACGGGCCCACCAGGCATGATTGTGGAAATGGCGTGCTTATAGACCAATTGGACCTGACCATCACGGCGCAATAAGACACAAAAATTATCGAACCATGTGACAACGCCTTGTAGCTTCACACCATTAACGAGGAAGATCGTAAGCGGCGTTTTGGACTTGCGAACTGTGTTCAAGAAGGTGTCTTGAAGATTTTGATTACGGTCTGACATGGCGATCCCCAATGATATTAATTCTGTTGTTTGAGGTCAGAAGCTTGCCCCGCGACGGCCTACTGCGGTCTCATGTCTTAGCATAGTTGACGTTTCAAGAGTCAAAACCTCTGAATATGTTAAAATGTAGCAATTGGCCTCAGGGCTTCCAAAAATTGGGCAAAACCAGTGCAATCGCAGCTAAAACTTCGATCCGCCCTAGGAGCATCAGAGCTATCCCAACGCCCATTTGGCCGTTTGTATATTGGGCATAGGTAAGGCCTGATTCGGGTAAGGTCAGCCCCAGAAGAGGCCCAACATTGGACAGGCTCGCCGCCGACGAAGCGATCGCATCATCCAAACCCAACCCAACAACCCCAAAAGCCGCAATCCCAATTCCGAATGCAAGTGTGTAGGCGAAAAAATACATCCAAATCGACAAAAAGGCCGCATCAGGGATTATACGGGTTCGAAATGTGACGGGGATGACCCGTGATGGATGAGATAAACGTGATAGCTCCGTACCCAAATGACGAAACAGCAACAGGATACGGATGAGTTTCACGCCACCCGCCGTGGATAAAGCTGAACCACCTGTGAGGGCAAACGTGATTAAGATGACCGGAGGAATCAGGTCAAGACTTATGACTTGATATTGAAACCCGGCTGAACTTGCGAAAAATGCGCTATCCAAAATAAGGTCGCCGAGACTTGCTAGTCCGGAAAAGAAAACACCTATCAAGACAAGGATCGCCAAGATGACGAAGAGCGCTCTATGCTCGACATTGAAAATCAGCCGAAGTGCATTTCTGGCTTTGCGCAGTCTCAAATAGTCCCAGATGACAGCCACATTCATGGCACCAAAGATGCATAGAATAGCCAGAACCGTCGCTGCAAATGGCGGAATATATAGCTGCAATGGCCCCGCTCTTGGGGTCAATCCGCCGGTGCTGACACCACTTAATGCGAGACAAAGCGCATCAAAAGTGGGCGCGCCGCCAAGTGTCATCAAAATGAAACCCACAAGCGAAAGGAACAGATAGACCCCGGCACCCAGACCGCCAATTCCACTTAATCGACTGAAGAGTTTTCCTCCCTGCAACGTGAAGAGCATGGATTTATGCACGCCTGTACCTGTCTGGTTGATTGCGGCCAAAATCACGACTGCAAATGTCGCAACGCTTACGCCGCCAATCCATTGCACCAAAGACCTCCAAAATAGGAGCGTGTGAGACAATTCATCAGGGTTCAGGCGTGTTGCTCCCGTTGTCGTAAATGCCGAAACACTCTCGAAATAGGCAGCTAAAATCGTCGGGCTTGGCCCCATATATCGAAAAGGCAAACAAAGAATCGCAGGCATGAGGAGCCAGAACAAGATGAGAAAGAGTAAGGCTTCTGATTTCGATTCACGTGCATCGAAGCCTTCCGAGAGCATAACGAGCAGGAGACCAAAGACACCGACACTAATCCCAAAGGCAACCATATTTATGGCGCCTGAAACGTCCCGTCCAAGCAAAGCAACCAGTCCGCTGACACCAAATAAAACTGTGCAGAGCAGAAGGGTCCGCCCGAGCCAGAACAGGATGCGGTTCATCGCCATAGTGGATTAGTAATAGTCCGAGGACACACGGAACATAGTTACAATCGCGTCCAATGCCCCCTTCTCGGCCATCAAGACCACGCGATGCCCGGGTCGGAGAACAAGCGACGGCGATGGTGACAAAACGGCACCATCAGCGATAATCGCACCGATTGCGACTCCCTCACCCATCGCAACATCACCAAGCGCTTTTCCAGCCATGGGTGACGTGTCTAGGACTTCACCCTCAATGACTTCCGCACCGCCCTGTTCCAATGAGTAAACTTCCAAAATACGACCACGTCTCACATGACGTAGAATGGAAGATATCGTGGAGGCTCTAGGGTCGATAATCATATCGATACCAAGTTCCGACTGCATTTCCTGCATGGAAACTTCATTGATCAAGCTGATCGTCGTCTTCGCGCCCAGCTTTTTGGCCTGAACCGCGGACAATATGTTCACACTGTCACTATTGGTCAGCGCAATGACCATTTCAGCATTTGCGACGCCCGCCTCTTCTTGAATCTCAGCTGACATCGCGTCGCCATTTAGAATGACGGTGCGGCTCAATTGCTCTGCGGCTTTCTCTGCACGGTCTTTATCTCGTTCGATAACACGAACGCGCATGCCCGACTTACCCTCCAACTTCTCGGCGACATAAGTTCCGACATTTCCGCCGCCTATAATAACAACGTGACGGGCTTGTGTCTGATGAGAACCCAAAACTTCCAATAAACGGGTCGAATGAGCGGCCTGCGTCACGATATAAGCGCGATCACCGACCTCCAATGGATCGTCGGGCGTTGGTGCGAAGAGCTCCCCGTCACGCTCGATTCCGACGACGGCAGCATGCAAACCGGTAAACAGGTCAGGAATTTGGCGAATCGGCGTTTGAATGATTGGACAATCTTCTTGGATTTCGACACCCAACATCTGCACCGCACCGTCGCCAAAGGGCACAACGTTAAACGCACCCGGCGTGTTCAGTCTTCGCAAAATGGCTTTGCCGATTTCAATCTCGGGCGAGATAATAATATCAATTGGCATATTCTTGCGCGAATAGAGATCGTTCCATTGATTATCGAGATAGCTCTGCGCACGAACACGGGCCACTTTCGTCGGCACATCGAAAAGGGAATGTGCCACCTGACAAGCCATCATATTGACCTCATCCGCATAGGTCACAGCAATGATCATATCGCAATCACGAACACCCGCACGCACCAAAACATCCGGATGGCTGCCGTGCCCCACGATTCCGCGAACATCCAACTCATTCGTTATCTGGCGGATGAGGTCCGGTGATGTGTCTATGACGGTGACAGTATTGCGTTCAGAGGACAGGCGAGAAGCCAGTCCATATCCAACGCGACCTGCACCACAAATTATGACCCGCATGCGAGTATCCTAGCTACGGCGGATCAGCCCTCCCGCCCAGTCGTGCCCAAGCCTAGCGACTTGAGTTTGCGATGCAAGGCCGAACGCTCCATCCCAACGAAGTTGGCTGTGCGGGAAATATTGCCACCAAATCGGTCAATTTGTGCCTGTAGGTACTCACGCTCGAAATGTTCCCGCGCATCGCGAAGTGGCATCGCAATAATTCTATCATTGTCTTGGGAGTTATTCCCCGACCTGACAACGGAGACTTCTTTCGGTAGCGTTGCCAAAGTGATGGGTTGGGTCGGCTCACCCGTTGCGAGGATCAACAAGCGTTCCACATTATTCCGAAGTTGCCTAACATTACCCGGCCAATCATGAGCTTGGAGCGCGGCCATAGCATCGTCGCCAATTTTGCGGGCCGGCAAACCTGTCGAGGCTGCCAGTTGACCGATGAAGTGCTCTACCAAGGCCGGGATGTCTTCACGCCGTTCTGATAGTTTAGGCGCATGAAGCGGCATAACATTCAAACGGTGGTAGAGATCTTCGCGGAATTTGCCCATGGCGACCTCATTTGTGAGATCACGCGACGAACTGGTGATCACACGGACATCGACCTGAACATCATCCTGACCGCCAACACGGTTAAAACGCTGTTCGACCAGAAGCCGCAAAAGCTTGCCCTGCGTTTCCAACGGCATGTCAGCCACTTCATCCAGATATAATGTGCCATTATGCGCACGTTCCAAGAGCCCCGTTTTCTGAGGATTATCCGGCCCTGTGGTCTCGACTCCGAAAAGCTCCTCTTCAACACGTTCCGGGACCATTGACGCTGCGTTCACAGCCTTAAACGGTCCATCTGAACGATTGGATTGACCATGTAATAGACGCGCTAAAAGCTCTTTTCCTGTACCCGAAGACCCTGTGATCAAAACTCTTGAATTCGTCGCAGCGATCCGTCCAATTTTCTGACGAAGTTGCGCTATGGGCGCGGAGGTTCCAACCAGCTTATCCTCATTGACCGTCTTCCCTTTCAGCTCTTCATTTTCTTGGCGAAGCCTCGCGTTTTCTAAGGCACGCGTTGCTGTTATTATGAGTTTCTCTGCCTTGAACGGTTTGACGATATAATCAAACGCCCCTTTCCGGATTGCCGACACAGCCGTCTCAACGGTGCCGTGGCCTGAAATCACAATCACCGGCAAGTTTTCGTAGCGCGCTTTCAAAGCCGCAAGTAATTCAATACCGTCCATTTCGGAGCCCTTCAGCCAGACATCCAAAACAACGAGATTAGGCTTGCGGGTTTTGACCGCTTCTAACGCATCTTGGGACGTCGCCGTTTCACGAACTTGATAACCTTCATCCTCCAAAATTCCGGATATCATTGCGCGAATATCGTCTTCATCTTCAACTATCAGAACATCAGATGTCATGAGGCCTCGCTCAGTTTAATATCAGTAACTTGTGTAAAATCGGAACTTTGGGGCAGGTAAATTAGTGTTCGCGCACCCTCAGAATCTTCACGCGACTCCAGTTTTAGCTGACCGCCATGATCTTCAACAATGCGCTTCACGATGGCGAGGCCAAGCCCCGTACCACTGTCGCGCGTAGTCACATAGGGCTCCATCAGGCGGTCAGTGTCTTTAAAGGGCCAGCCCGGACCATTATCCGTGATATGAATAGCTAATCGCGATCCTGTATCGATCAACTCAATTCTAACCTCGCCTCGGAACCGGCTGGAAACGCCGGCTTCCATTTTCCGCTGCACGGCCTCGCCCGCGTTTTTCAAAACATTTGTGAAGGCTTGACTGAGAAGACGCTCATCACCGCGCACAAGCGTTTTATTGGGCCATCGCCCTTTTTTCCGGAACTTGATTTCGGGGAAGCTTACGCCTTGTGCAAAAATCGTATCTTCCAAGACCACTGCTAAATCCGTTGCAACAAGCTCCGGAGCCGGCATTCTCGCAAAGGCCGAGAACTCATCTACCATCTGCTCCAGACTGCCGACTTGGCGAATGATTGTCTGAGTACAGTTTTCAAATGTCTGACGGTCTGATGTAATCTCGTTTGTATATTTGCGCGCTAAACGCTCGGCAGATAGTTGGATAGGCGTGAGTGGATTTTTAATTTCATGCGCGATTCGCCGCGCAACTTCGCGCCAAGCTGAATGTCGCTGAGCCGAAACCAAGCGTGTCATGTCATCAAATGTCAGCACCCAACCGGTGTCATTTCGAGCGCCTTTATAGGCAGAAACATGAAGATCAAAAATCCGGCTGCCGCCTGCCATTTCGACTGTGACTTGGTCTTCAGCGTTCGCCGTGATTGACTCGCGCGCCTTTGCAAAGGCAGGCGCAAATTCTCCTAACACACCGGATAAAGGCTGACCGACAATATCAACACCCCGGTCTTCTAACAGCTTTTTAGCGGCATCATTCGAAAGTGTGATCTTACCTTGCTGCGTGAGGCCAATGACCCCTGCACGCACGCCAGACAACACCGCTTCAGAAAATTGCCGCCTCTGTTCTGATACATCATGTTCGCGAATGAGTTCGTCCCGCTGGGATTCGAGCTGAGAGGTCATCCGATTAAAGGCTGAGCCCAGATCAGAAATCTCACCCCATTCCCCGGTTACGGAAACGCGAGCCCCCATATCGCCCGCACGCACCCTCTCAGCCGCATTCACGAGCCCCGAAAGCGGATCAATAATTCGGTTAGCTAACGACAGACCAAGCCATATGGCGGCCATCAGAATCAAAAGCGCACTATCAAGCAGCGTAAAAAAGAAGATTTGATTCATACGGGTTTGGTTTTCATTGAACCTTGCGATTTGTGACGCCGCGGACTCAATACCCGATATTGATGACAGGACTTGATTGTCAGAGCGCAATAGCTTTCCAACATAAAGATAGGATGTTGGTGCTTCTGATAGTTTTGACAACGCGATCAGATAATCAATATCTGTGCGTTTTTGGAATGCGATATTATTGCCTTCTAACCCTTCCAAAACTTCTGCCCCCGGAATTCTGATGTCGGGAGCATCAGGTGTTTCCACCCGGGTTAAAACAAAACCATCCTCTCTCAGAATGTAAACTGCATCCAGATCGCGGGTTTGCGCTTCACGTAACAGCTCGGCGGTAAATGAAATCCGGGCTCCGAAATCCGTCCGGCTACGCGCGATACCCAATTGTAACTCCGCCACGTCCTCACCCAAACGTTCAAATTCTTGGGTGACATAACCATCCAAAATTTGGCGGGCTTCCTCCATATTCCCGCGTACGCGTTCTCCAAAAATACCAGAGAGGTTCTGCGACAATAAAGAGGTCGAGAAGCCTCCAACCAGAACAGCCGGGACCAACGCCGCCAATGAGAAAATCATCACAAATCGCCTATGAAGCAGCGGCGCGGATTGACCACGAGACGGCGCAAAAACCGTCGTCCAAACCCGGCGGGCGAGATAAATCGCTAAAACGACAATAATAATGAGATTAAAGCGAAGGATATCCCATGCCTGCTCAATCCGATCGGCATCCGCAGAATAAGACAGCAAGGCACCAAGAATGGTAAGAAAAATAGCCGCCATGAAAAGCGTACCAAACAGTGCAGACTGGGCAATACGTGGCCCCTTGCGCACAAGCGGTATAGCCTGTGCGGGATCGTTTTTACCCGTCGATAGGTCTGAGTGAGAGTTCAGAATGCTTCCCGCTACGACTCCAATACTGTTGCTTTCATATCGCAGTGTTGCACATAATCAACAGTTTTTGTCGCAGAGTTAAATTACGATATGTCCAGAGACTTTAAGCGCGTCCGCAAAGTGTTTCTGTGAATGCCGAGTTTATCTGCTGCTTTTGCGCGGTTTCCGCCAGTCAATCTTAGCGCCTCTATTATGAGAGGCCGTTCAACCCAGGCCAATGCGACGGTATAGGCGGAATCCTCACCCTCCCGATCCGCGTCCAATAATGTGCGGCAGGCTTCTTCTAACTGATCCTCCAAACGGTTTTGAATAATGCCCGCCTTCTCAACAGGCGGCAGGTCTTTTGAGAATTCTTGCAAAACCATATCTGCGGTTATGACATCATCGGAGTAGAGAACCGCTAATCTCCGGACTAGATTTTCCAGCTCCCGGACATTCCCAGTCCACTTATGCCGATGCAGAACATCTAAGGCGTCCGTTTCAAATCGGCGGGTTTGATCATGAGACGCTTGCGCGAGGAAAGCTTCTGCCAACTCATAGGTATCACGGTCTCGTTCAGCTAGATTTGGAATTTTGATCTCTGCCACATTAATTCGGAATAATAAATCATCGCGAAACTTGCCTTCTTCAACGAGGTCGCGAAGGTCTTTGCGTGTCGCAGAGATAACCCGTGGCCGACGCGAGGCCGGGATCAATTCCGCTTCATTCATTAGCGCCAAGAGCCGTTCCTGCTGCTGCATCGACAGCTCACCTATTTCATCAATATAGATATCACCGCCATTGACCTTTTGCAGCGTCAGCGATGTGTTCTCAAAATCCGTCGTCCGTAAAAAAGGCCGCTCTGCCCGTGGACCCCCATCATGCAATAGACGCGCGACAAGGTCTTTTCCTGATCCGACAGCGCCGCGGACTAAGATAGGCAAATTTCCGGCCGCAAAGCGCGACACGGCTCGAAAGACAGGCTGCATTACAGCACTTCGACCAATCATGGGCAGGCGTCGATTTTCGGCGTTTGGGCGAGCCTTACGCGGGTTTACGGATTGGCCTGCCCGCGCCACAGCATTTGTAACATCATCCAAGTCAAAAGGCTTAGGCACATATTCAAAGACTTTGTGCTGCCCCGATTTCAAAGCCGTATTAACGGTATTATTGGCACTGATAATTATAATAGGTAATTTGGGACGCGCCTCCGTAATTTGAGGTAAATTTTCAAAGACTTCCCGGCCACCCATCATCACGTCAGTTACCACAATATCGCCCTGCCCGGCTTGCGCCCATTTGACGAGTGTGTCTGCATTGTCAGTGGCCCGAACACTATGTCCGGCGCGGGTCAACGCTTTGTGCAAGACGAGCCTGACGCTGTCATCATCATCAGCGAGTAGGATTTCATATTTCATTGGTCGGCCTCACCTGGAGCGGGAAGAAGAAGAGAAAAAACGGTCCGCCCCGGCACGGATTGGACTTCGACAAGGCCTTCATGCGCGGCTGCAACTTTTGAAACAAGCGCCAGCCCGAGCCCTTGCCCTTCAGGCTTCGTGGTCACGAAGGGTTGGAAAATTTGGGATAGCATGTCTTTAGAAATGCCGGGACCATCATCAATAATTCGTATTTCTACAGGCAGTAACCGAGCTGACTTCCCACCGCGCACGCCCGCCCTGAAAGACGTCTCCAAACGAATTTGACCTTTTTGCCCCGCGCTTTCCGCTGCATTTTTTATCAAGTTCAGAAGCGCCTGCATCAAAGTGTCAGGATCACCATAGGCATGAGGGAGCGAGGGGTCATAGCGTTCATCAAATACGATATCAGGGTTGGCCGACTGAATAACGCGTCTTGCTTGTCTCAGAATTTCGTGAATATTGACGCGCTCTGACCCTATGTGATCCGCGTCGCCTAGCTTTTCCATCCTGTCTGCCAAACGCCGAATACGGTCAATTTCTGATCCTATAAGCTCGATCAGCGCGAGCCCCTCTTCACTCTCAACATCATCTCTTAGGAGTTGGGCGGCGCCTTTAATGCCGGCGAGTGGATTCTTGAGTTCGTGCGCAATCATACGGCCCATGCCTGTCACGACTTGGCCACCTATCTTCGTAGAACGTGGTTCAGGGCCCACAAACCAGACCGACAAACCTGTACCATCAGATGTAGGATAGGCCGTTAAATGGGCCAGACGTCCGTCACCGCTGGCGCCAAACGCTTTCACCGCAATATGACGAGAGGTAATCGGCCCTCTTTTATCTCTGGCTTTCAAAGCAATGCCGCGGGTATCCGGGTCAGTTTCGAAAATTGTCCAGACATTTTGCCCTTCAAATTTCCGCAAAGACGTTCCCAGCCACTCTTGTGCAGCTTGGTTGGCCCAGATGACCTCATCGAGATCGCTGAGCTTAAAGAGCGGAAAGGGCCAATCATCTACGAGCGGCACAAGCATATCAGTCATGCCGCCTCCGCCATTTGCAAAAAAGCTGCTGAAAGAGCGTCTATAACATCCTCCGGATCAAGACCTTGGCAGATACGAGCGCGTAGCGGATCATCGGATGACAGACCTGCCTCCTCGCAATATCCCGCCAAATGTTTCCGGGCAAAGCGGATGCCTTTCGCCTCGGGATAAAAATCAAGGATATCCCGGTAGTGTGAAACAGCTACCTCTGCTTTCTCTGATGGGCTGATTTTAAGCAACAAACTGCCATCTACAGCGGCTCGAATCTCAGCAATATCCCATGGCCGACCGACTAAGGATCGTCCCACCATGACGCCTGCGGCTCCGGATTCCGAAATAGCGCGCACTGCATCCGCCCCGTCATAAATATCACCATTTACAAAGACAGGGGCATTAACTGAATCCACAACGGATCGAACAGCTTTCCAATCGGCTTCACCCTTATAAAACTGACACCTTGTGCGCCCGTGCACAACGAACATTACGACACCTAGCGCTTCGGCAGCCAGAGCTATCTCAGCGGCGTTCAGACTTTCATCATCCCAGCCCAACCGCATTTTTAGGGATACGGGAACGTCGACAGCTTCGACAACAGACTTAACAATGTCCAAGGCCAGTTCTGGCTCTCGCATTAGCGCAGACCCTGAAAGCGCGCCGGTCACTTTACGCGCCGGGCAGCCCATATTTATGTCAATAATATCTGCTCCGGCTGCTTCGCAAGCTTTTGCACCTTCTGCCATCCAATATGGATCACGCCCTACCAGTTGGATAGATAAAGGCTCCACGACACCTTGACCGGACGCTTTGGCGAGATTTTCCGCATCCCCCGCAGCTAATCTCTCACTCGCAACCATCTCCGACACGACCAAACCCGGTTCAAAACGCTGCAGCACTTTGCGAAACGGAAGATCCGTTACGCCTGACATGGGTGCAATCAAGACATTTGATCGCAAAGCATGCTTGCCGATATGAACAGGGTTTGCCATGAGGTGGCTTTAGTCGCTTCCAGAGTGACGCACAATATTTCACCGACAGTCGGACCGTTAATGACACGCACTGCACTGATTTTAGTCGCCGCCGGAAAAGGCACTCGTGCCGAAACTGCCGTTCCAAAGCAATATGAGGTTATCGGCGACAAAACACTTTTGTCTCATACCATCACAAATCTTCTCAAGGCGCATGAATTTTCTGAAATTCGTATTGTTGTGAGCACGGACGATATCTGGATTGACCAAGAACTGGAGACGTTAGGCCTGTCCGGCGTCACCACGACAGGTGGATCAACTCGCACAAAATCTGTGCAAAACGGCCTCAGCTCTCTCATCAATCTTGGAATCGAACGTGTATTTATTCATGATGCTGCACGACCCTTCGTCTCAAAACAGTTAATTGACGAACTGAACCAAGCTTTGGATTCGGCAGAAGGTGCCGCGCCGGCCCTACCCATCGCCGATGCTGTAAAAACACTAGACGGAAATTCGGTCGACAGAGACACATTACGTCGGGTCCAAACCCCACAAGCTTTTCATTACAACACGATATACGATGCGTTTTTAGAACATGCGCAAGATAAAAGCTTTGCCGATGATATTGCTGTGGGACATGCTGCCGGCCTGAAACTCGCTTTCACATCAGGTGACCCTGATAATTTCAAGGTGACCTACCCCGAAGATTTCGCCAAAGCAGCACGTATGATGGATAAAAACTATATCGCCACCGGCTCTGGCTTTGATGTTCATAAATTCGATATGGACTCAACAGGCCCACTTTGGCTCTGCGGTGTGCCGATAGACTGCGGATATAGCCTCTTGGGGCATTCAGATGCAGATGCCGGACTACACGCATTAACCGACGCGATATTGGGTGCGATGTGTTTCGGCGATATTGGCGACCATTTCCCACCATCTGACCCAAAATGGAAAGGGGCTTCCTCGGATAAATTTCTATTATTTGCTATCGATGCATTAGCCGAACGGGGCGGCGAACTTCAGCATGTCGACGTCACGCTCATTTGTGAGAAACCAAAAATCAAACCCCATCGAGACGCCATGCGGGCACGCATTGCGGAGATTTGTGGCCTCCCGCTCTCGCGAGTAAGCGTTAAAGCGACGACTACCGAGACTCTGGGCTTCACGGGGCGCGGCGAAGGTTTGGCAGCCCAAGCCACCGCAACAGTTCGATTCAAGAAATGACCCGGAACTTGCTGGCAGAGATATTTGCATTATCTGCGGACGTTGTTGCCGCCGGGTTAGACAGAAACATGACTCTGGCAACAGCGGAAAGCTGTACCGGCGGTCTAATCGGGGCAGCGATTACAGCCACACCCGGTAGTTCATCTGTTTTTTATGGCGGGATAATCGCCTATCATAATTCTGTAAAAGTCAGTCAATTGACTGTTGAGCAAGCCATGTTGGATGAATACGGCGCCGTCAGCGAAGTCGTCGCGATACAAATGGCGAAAGGATGCCGTGAGCAACTAAATGTGGACATTGCGGTTTCAGTCACAGGTGTGGCGGGCCCCGGTGGCGGCAGTCCCGAAAAGCCTGTCGGAACAGTTTGGATGGGACTTGCAACGCCGCATCAGAACAGCGCGAAGCTCCATAATTTCCCGGAGCTGAGCCGTAACAAAGTCAGAGATTACACCTGCCTTGCCGCGCTAGAAACCTTACTCACCGCTTTGAATTAAATGATCTTATTTGGGTCTAAGCCTAGAGTTTTCATTTCTGATTTTAGATCATAATTTATATTGCCCACACGCGGATAATTTTGTCTGGCACGCGTTTCGAAGACATTCACAACGTGGACAGAGGCTTTCTCGAATTTGTCACGCAATAAGAACTCCAAAGGCATAGCCTTCAAACGAACATCCACGACGACATCAACCAGTGTGGACCCGTCTTTGAGCGGGTAGAAATGCCAACTGTTTAGCAAAGACTTCACAGCCCCGCCTTTCTCCGCTTTCTTCACCTCAATTTTTAGGGCTTCCCGATCCGCTATGATATGAGAGCGAAACGTCTCGCTGATCATTTTATAGGCTACGACAGCCTCCGCTTCGAACTCGGTATCGGAGAGCTTTTTCGTTATACGTAGAGCAGAGATCAGATTGATAAATTCGGGATAATTCTCAACATCTGAAACGAGGTCGAACAAATCTCCCGGCGCGTTACGGATCCGACGAATAAGGTGCGCCTGAGGCATATTCCTATCTCCCTAACTGCGCATCCCGCGCAGCTCGTAATTGTGCAAAATCACTATCCGCATGGTATGAGGATCGTGTGAGTGGGCTGGCGGAGACCATCAAAAATCCCTTCGCCCGGGCAATTGTTTCATATGATTTGAATTCCTCGGGCGTAACAAATCGCTCAAGCTTTGCATGTTTGCGTGTCGGCTGAAGATACTGACCGATTGTGAGGAAATCCACGCCTGCCGAACGCATATCATCCATAACCTGCATGATTTCTTCTTTGGTTTCACCCAATCCAACCATTAATCCGGATTTCGTAAATTGGGATGGATCGCGGTCTTTCACCTTTTCCAGTAAACGTAGAGAATGATAATAGCGCGCGCCGGGACGAATTTTTAAATAAAGGCGCGGAACGGTCTCTAAGTTATGATTGAAAACATCAGGTTTCGCATCAATCACAATGTTCGGAGCGTCGCCCTTCCGCAAGAAATCAGGCGTCAATATTTCGATGGTTGTTTTCGGAGACTTAGAACGAATAGCCTTGATAACATCGACAAAATGCTGCGCACCTCCATCGGCAAGATCATCACGGTCTACAGATGTGATAACAACGTGCTGTAACTTCATTTCCAATACAGCTTCAGCGATTTTTGTGGGCTCATATGCATCAACGTCTTGGGGGAGCCCCGTTGCGACATTGCAGAAGGCGCAAGCACGTGTGCATATTTCGCCCAAAACCATGAATGTCGCATGGGATTTTTCCCAGCATTCCCCAATATTTGGACAAGCCGCCTCCTCGCAGACCGTGACCAAGCCTTTGTCTTTCACAATCTTACGGGTTTCAGCATAACCCTTTGAAGTTGGTGCCTTTACACGGATCCATTTTGGTTTGCGCAACACCTCCGTATCAGGCTTATGAGCCTTCTCTGGATGGCGGACGCGTTCCGCATTCATATCAATAAGTGTTGCCATACGCGCTAAATGGTCCCTTTAGCAGAAAGGTTCAACCTGAATTCTTTACTGCACCTGTATCAAATCGGGGAAATATTTCCGATGTCGCCAACCTGTTCGGCACAAAATTTGCACCGAATTAACAGATATACGCCAATATAAGCGGGATTTCGTCCGTCTATTGGCGAAGGTGGGAACATATGGTCAGCACATTATCAGGTCAAAGCCCCCGTTTAGGCGGCAGTTTTGCTATACGTGAGGGGCATGATAATTTCTTCACGCCCTTGCGGCTGCTTTTTGCGTCTTTGGTCGTTTTAGGGCATGCATTCGTTATCGCATTACGTGATGCAAGCATGGAGCCTGATGTCCTTTATCATTATGGTTTCAGTTACTTAGCGGTAAACTTGTTCTTTATCGCGTCAGGGTTTCTGGTCACCAAATCTATGGTGTATCGGGGTGATACACCCAGCTTCATCTCTGCGAGAACCTTACGAATTTTTCCGGCACTGATTGTCCATGTTCTATTTGTTATGTTCGTTATTGGTCCATTGGCGACGAAAGCGACATTGAGCGCGTTTTTCACTGACCCAGATTGGTATCTTCAACCGTTAAAGGTCCTGACATTCCTAGAAACAAACATGACTATGCCGCGGATTTTTGAGACGAACGGCGAACAATTCGGGTCCGCGCCGCTGTGGACACTCCGCTACGAAGTTTTGGCCTATATCGGCACGTTGGGAGTGTTCTCATTGGGATTGCTCCGTAAAAAATGGATGGTTCTTTTGCAATTTGTTCTGCCCTCTATTGGCTGGATTATTGGTGATACTTTCGGCCTGTTCGATGAAATGCCTGCGACGGTGGAAAACATGTTTCGGTTTGGAATCGCTTACGGTCTTGGGGCAACGATCTATGCCTATCATGATCGTTTGAATTTCAGCTGGGTGGCCGTCGCAACCCTGATCGGCGCGAGCTATCTCTTGCGTGAGACAGTGGTGATTGAAGTCATCGTCAATCTGCTCTTGGCATGGTTAGTCTTCCGCCTTGCTTATATGCGCCTGCCAAGCTTTGAATGGATGCAGCGTATTCCGGACTTGTCATACGGAATATATATTTACCATTGGTGCATCTTGCAGATGCTCTTTTACTGGTTTCCGAATTTGAGCGTGTTTGAGCTCTTCGCCCTCGCCTTCCCACCAACTGTCATACTGGCTGCGTTAAGCTGGTATATCATAGAAAAACCTGCCTTGCGGAGCAAAACAGGTTTCGCGAATTGGCTGCGCAATATCGGGATTAAACCAAGAGGCACAAACCAAGAACTATTGCTGGATTAGAGCCTAGAAGTGGATTGTGCGGTCATAAGCATCCAGTACTGCCTCATGCATCATTTCTGAAAGTGTGGGATGCGGAAAGACCGTCTCCATCAACTCATGCTCGGTCGTCTCGAGCTTTTGCGCAATTGTATAGCCTTGGATTAGCTCTGTGACTTCCGCACCAATCATATGCGCTCCCAGCAACTCACCCGTTTTTGCATCAAAGACCGTTTTGATCAGGCCCTCAGGTTCACCAAGCGCAATCGCCTTACCATTGCCAACATATGGGAAACGACCAACTTTAATCTCGTAACCTGCGGCTTTGGCTTGCGCTTCAGTATGACCGACACTCGCGATCTGCGGATGGCAATAGGTACACCCCGGGATCGCATTTGCGTTCAACGGATGCGGACTCATACCGGCGATTTTCTCGATACAAATAATGCCTTCATGTGAGGCTTTATGAGCTAGCCATGGCGGAGTCGTGACGTCACCAATGGCATAGAGACCGGGAACACCGGTAAAGCTGAATTCGTCAACTTCGATGTGACTACGGTCGATTTTAACACCGAGTTTCTCAAGGCCCATATCTTCCGTATTGCCAACAATGCCAATC
>CAYZGF010000024.1:7686-16131 GCA_964477595.1 uncultured Algimonas sp. | reverse complement strand
AGCCGCCTTCTAAGCGGCAGGTTTCAGGTTCGAGTCCTGATGGGTCTGCCACTCTTCAATAATATGTAATTTCAATAGACCTCTCGGCTATTTCACATTCATCACCGGCTGAACGCTGCCACTGCCATCCATGGACAATATACATGTCCCGGCCTTACAGGCGCTTTCAATGACTTCCAGGCGCTTCTGTTCCAAGATTTCCGGGGTCAAAGAGAGGGTGAGGGCTTCATTGATGAGCACTTGTTCCCGCGCGATTTGAAGTTCGATTTTCTTTGCTTCGAGTTCTTTATTTCTTGCGACAGCCAGCTTGATCGAATCCTCGATTGTGGGATCCGTTTTGACATCGCGGATGACCACTTTTTGAATTTGAAAGACGCCTGGATCTGTCGTGTCCAAGGCCTCTTGCGTCCGCTGTTTTACTTGAAGGCGAATTTTGTCACGTTCTTGGTGAACGACTAAGCTATCATATTCTGAAACTGTTTCATAAACGGCCTCACGCGCGAAACTTTTCACCAAATTATAAACCGGTAGATAGGTTCCGCCAATCGTGCGTTCGTGACGATTGGCATATTTAATATGCATATCGACGACTGAGGACGGATTGATGGTATAATAGACTTCAATGTCGAGATCATCCAATGTCAGGTTATCACCGGCTTTGGGCTGCATATTGAAGAGCTCAATCGCGATTTCTTTCGTCGAGAACTCGCGAACATCAGACGTGATGTGAGTGTAAAAGCCTTGGCCGATTTCCTGCGGCACAACTTTACCTGTGAAAGTGGTTCTGACACCGACTTCACCTGTTTGGATAGCTCCACACGCTGATAAGGTGAGAGCAGCCAATGCAATTGCAGCATAATTTTTCATATTATTGTCCTTCCAGAAACATAATGAACATCAGTGAGCAGAAAACGACCGTTGCCGCGATCAATAGCAGCAGCGCTTTTTTAAAGTGCTCTTTTCGAAATGTTTTGAAGCGTAAAAAGACAAACGCTACGGGCCCAAAGCAAATGAGTCCGAGTATAAATGTACGCGTAATCAAGGGTCCCATGACCGTCTCCCAACAAAATCTATCGAGCGGTTTAAAGTGGCACTTCCGCTTTCTTATAAAACAGACATGGGTATCGCATTACGGAAATGTAAGGGGTTCCATTCAAAAATCGGATCATTTGAAATGCGCGTCAAGAAATTCAAGGAAGGCGGGCCAGTCTTCCTTCACAACGCCATGTGTCCCTGGGCGAGTCCAAATGGCTA
Source organism: uncultured Algimonas sp. (assembly GCA_964477595.1). Lineage (GTDB taxonomy): Bacteria > Pseudomonadota > Alphaproteobacteria > Caulobacterales > Maricaulaceae > Litorimonas. The sequence continues at coordinate 14,877 of CAYZGF010000024.1, read as the reverse complement.
TATCGTCCTCCGGTTTAAAGTCGTCCAAGCGCGTTGCAGAAAATACTTGTTCGGTGTTTTGCGACGCCCATTTTGCCGCTTGAAAAGCGCCTTCCGGATCGGACCAGACATCCCGTCTCGCATTTCCCAGAAATACCGGCTTTGGTGAAAGAGCCGCGAGAAGGGCGTGGGCGTCCGTTGGTAAGTTCCGAGGTGTCTCGGCATATTGCGACGCGGAGGGTTTTAGCCAATGTGGATAGCCACGAACCACATCTTTGATGCTTTCGCCTGTTTTGTCACGCATGAGGGATGCGCCCGCAGTTCCTGATTGATGTGAAACGGCTGCATCCACAGATTCGCTGTAGGCCGCTGCTAATAAGGCGGTCTTCCCATATCTTGAATGTCCGAGCGCAATCACAGGGCGGGACGGTATGTCGGTCTTTAACTCATTCGAAAGTGCCGTCGTCAAAGACGCCCAAATCGTCAGAGCGCCGGGACGATCCGATCTCTCGCCAAAGATAGTATTGAGCTGTGCGGTGCCTTGCTGAGAGCGGTCTGCAATATAATCAGGTGGATGCATGGCGACGAAACTATATCCCCGATCAATTATGTCCTCCAGCGGCGGTTCAACTATGTAACGCCCGAAAAAATAGGTGAAAACAGGACCGAGAAGCCCCATGGACGATTTCTCTTCCGATAAGGGTGAATATCCGTCGACAGATATGACACCTCGATTGGAAGAGAAGTTTTGGGATATTATGATGGGTGCGCTGGGGTTAGCATTCGGCGTGATGATGATAATTTCGAACGGTTGAGCAGGTTGTCCGTGCGATATGTTGTAAACCCGCTTCTCGACTGTCGCCTTGCCGTTCAACCAATCGGTGAGAATGATTTCCGAAGATTTGAGGCTGAATAAAGTGGGGGGCGTAAAGTCACCATAGAGGGCTTGCTCTAATGATTTGAAGCTCGCTGCCGGATTATCCAGTTTGGCGGGAGCATTGAAAGGTGGATTGAGGTCAGCTTGTTTGAGGATTGTTCTCGCGGGCGCGCAGGAGCCCAAAGCAATAACACCCCAGAGCAGGAGCCCGAAAGCAGCATATTGAATTAGCTTAGAAAACAGACGCAAGAGCTTGTTCTATATCTGATTTTAGATCGGTCATAGCTTCTAACCCGCAGGCAAATCTGACAAGTGGGCCAGGCAGAGGATCTGCGCAATTCCGGCGAAGTTGTGGGTCACAATGAATGGCGAGGCTTTCGAACCCGCCGTATGAATAGCCAATCCCGAAGAGTTGTAGGGCATCGATGAATTTTAAAACATCTTCTTCTGGCAGAGGCTTCAAAATGACAGAGAATAGACAGCCGCCGCCCGTGAAATCACGTTTCCAAATCTCATGGTCGGGATGGTCGGATACTGCGGGATGGAGAACCTGCTGAACTTCATCACGGGTCATCAACCATTTAGCCAAAGCGAGCGACGTGGCTTCCTGCTGGCGAAAGCGCGGGAGAACGGATCGAAAACCGCGCAAGATTTGATACGCATCATCGGGCGAGCTGGCATTTCCAAGTTGCTTGGCCGTTTGCTGAGCCTTCTTAAACTTGGTTTCACCAGCAAAAACGGCTGCACCGTACATAACGTCACTATGTCCACCGAAATATTTCGTGGCAGCGTGGACAGAGATATCAATGCCTAGCGGAAGAGGGGAAAGTGTGATTCCGGCCGACCAAGTATTATCGATCAGGGTCGTGACACCATGCGCTTTTGCGACTTTCGCTATCGCCGGAATGTCTTGAATTTCAAATGTCAGCGAACCGGGACTTTCCAATAAGATCAGCGAAGTATTCTCTTTGATTAACTCCCCAATGCCGGCTCCGATGCGCGGGTCATAAAATGTCGTCTCGACGCCTATTTTTTTGAGGAAAGTCTGGCAAAAAGACCGTGTTGGGCCATAGGCTGAATCAGTCAAAAGCACATGATCGCCCGGTTTAACGGCCGATAGAATTGGACCCGTGAGAGCTGCGACTCCGGAAGGGTAGAGAAGGGTACCAAAACCGCCTTCCAATTCAGTGAATAAGTCTGCCAAAGCATCATGAACAGCCGTGCCGTGGCGACCATAGCCACGAATGTCGTTACGGTAGAGGTCTTCAGCTTTTTCAAACAAAAGCGTTGAGGCGCGCGTGACAGGATGGCTCACAGATGTACCCAGTCCCGCAGGCGGGCGACCCATATGGGCAAATTTTGTAGCGAGCTCCGTCTCGTTTTTCATTTGTCTAACAAAGCCAATTGGGAACGGGCAGATTCCGCTCTCTCAGGAATTCAGGGTTATAGACTTTAGACTGATAGCGTTGTCCGTAATCGCAAAGGATCGTCACGATTGTATGTCCGGGACCCATATCCCGTGCCATCTGTATAGCGCCTGCGACATTGATGCCGGATGATCCGCCCAAGCAGATTCCTTCCAGCTGGTTGAGCTCGAATATGACCTGCAAAGCTTCCGTGTCCGAAATCTGATATTGACGGTCCACAACAACGTCTTGGAGGTTGGCTGTAATGCGGCCTTGGCCAATACCCTCAGTGATCGAGTTGCCTTCGCTTTCCAGTTCTCCGCGCTCGTAATAAGCGAACATTTTAGAACCATAGGGATCCGCCAATCCGATCTGGATGTCAGGGTTTTTTGCTTTTAACGACATAGAAACACCGCCCAATGTTCCGCCTGACCCTACTGCACAAATAAAGCCGTCAACTTTGCCTTCGGTTTGCTCCCAAATTTCCGGTCCGGTCGTATTAATATGCGCGTCTCGGTTCGCCGTATTATCAAACTGATTGGCCCAGACTGCGGCATTGGGGCAAGTTTCATTCAACTCTTTGGCGAGGCGTTCGGATACATGGATGTAATTGCCGGGATCAGAATAGGGTTTTGCATCAACCTCTATAAGTTCCGCGCCGAGTAGCTTCACAGAATCTTTCTTCTCTTGGCTCTGCGTGCGCGGCATCACGATTTTGCAGCGATAGCCAAGCGCAGAACAGACCATGGCGAGTCCAATGCCCGTATTACCAGCCGTACCCTCTACGACGATACCGCCAGGCTTCAGGGCTCCGGATTTTTCGGCGGCACGGATGATGGATATCGCTGCCCGGTCTTTCACGGATTGCCCGGGATTCAAGAATTCAGCTTTTCCGTAAATCTCACAGCCCGTCATTTCCGAGGCGTCTTTGAGATAAAGGAGAGGGGTGTTCCCGATTAGGTCGAGGACATTGCGGGCTTTCATCATGGTCAGTCTCGTATGTTTGTTACCGTGTCTGTGCCGCAGCGTCGTTCCAAAATCCACCGATTTTCGACGCCTCACGCAACTGTGCACGCAATAAATTCAATTTTTAGGCTCACGAGCTGTGGACAGCCGATTCGCTCGGCTAGTGACGACGAAAACTTTGTGTCATATCCGGGCTGAATATGAACATGCGAGTCGTCGCCCCAACATGCTGGAACTGACATGACCAACCTCACTTTTACCGCAGACCAACATCGGGATATGTCCAATGCGATTGCGGCCCTTTCTATGGATGCCGTACAGAAAGCGAATTCCGGCCATCCGGGTATGCCGATGGGTATGGCAGATGCGGCCACGGTCTTGTTCTCTCAGTTTTTGAAGTTTGACCCAAAGACGCCTGATTGGGCGGACCGTGACCGCTTTATTTTGTCAGCAGGTCATGGCTCTATGTTGATCTACAGCTTGCTTCACCTGACGGGATATGAAGCTGTGACCATGGATCAGATCAAAAACTTTCGTCAGATTGGGTCGATTACGGCCGGACATCCCGAATATGGTCATGTCCCGGGTGTTGAAACAACGACGGGACCTTTAGGGCAGGGTATTTCGAATGCTGTCGGTTTTGCCTTGGCTGAGCGCCATCTCAATGCGCGTTTTGGCGATGATTTGGTTGACCACCATACTTACGTCATCGCTGGCGACGGATGCCTGATGGAAGGTGTCAGTCAAGAGGCTATTGGGCTGGCCGGACATCTTGGTCTGAATCGCCTGATTGTCTTGTGGGATGATAACAACATCACAATTGACGGTCCCGTCTCACTGTCCAGTTCGACCGATCAAATTGAACGCTTTAAAGCGGCTAACTGGAATACAATTGCCATTGATGGTCATGACCGCGATGCCGTCGCCAAAGCCCTCACGAAAGCTAAGGCATCCGACAAGCCAACACTCATTGCATGTAAGACGACAATCGGAAAAGGCGCTCCGACCAAGGCCGGGTTGAATAAAGCCCATGGGTCGCCCCTCGGTGATGAGGAGATCGCGGGCACACGAGAAGCGCGCGGCTGGAACTATCCCCCATTTGAAATCCCCGAGCACGTCTATTCAGATTGGTCAAAGCCCGGTGCAGTAGGTGCTGAAGCGCACGCCGCTTGGACGAAACGTCTGAAAGCAGACACAAAAGGCGATGATTTCCTGCGGGCTATGGCAGGGGAATTGGACGCTGGATGGTTGGAAGGCTTCCAAGCGTATAAAGACAACATCGCAGCTGAGAAACCGTCAATGGCGACACGTGTCTCATCAAATAAAGCGCTTGCACCTTTGACTGAGCTTGTCAGCGATTTGATGTCCGGTTCTGCTGATTTGGAAGGGTCTAATAAGACGAAAACGCCTGCGACGTCCGAAGAAATTCAAGCCGGCACATATGGCGGTCGATATATAAATTACGGTATTCGTGAACACGGTATGGCCGCCGCCATGAACGGTATGGCGTTGCACGGTGGCGTGATTCCATATTCGGGCCTGTTTATGGTCTTCATGGATTATTGCCGCCCATCTGTAAGGCTGGCTGCGCTGATGAAAATCCGCACGATTTATGTCGCGACCCACGATTCCATCGGTGTTGGTGAGGATGGTCCGACCCATCAACCTGTCGAGCATTTGGCAAGTCTGCGGGCCATTCCAAATTGTTACACTTACCGTCCTGCAGACCCTGTTGAGGTCGCTGAGTGTTATGAGATCGCGCTTCAAAACAAAACGGCTCCCGCGGTTATGGCGCTGACTCGACAGGGTGTTCCGGCGCTACGCGATGATGCGTCTAAGAATATGTGTGAGCGAGGAGCTTATATCATTCGTGCAGGTAAGGGCGCTGATGATATCGTTCTTATGGCCACAGGTTCCGAAGTGCATTTGGCGATTGAAGCGGCAGACCGATTGGAAGCCGACGGAATTTCAGCGCGCGTTGTTTCCGTGCCCTGTATGGATCTCTTCTTAGAACAGGACGAAAACTATATTCGCTCTGTTTCAGGCAAAGACCTTCCAAAAATCGCAGTCGAGGCCGGTATCCGGCAAGGCTGGGATGGTTTGATTGGCCGAAATGGCGGATTTATCGGAATGAATGATTTCGGGGCCTCCGCACCCGGAGCGGAATTGTTCAAGCATTTCGGTATCACAACGGATGCAATTGTCGATCTTGCAAAATCAATGGTGAGCAAAACGTGAAAGAGCTACCCGGAGATGTATTTGTAACCGGGCAGTTATTAGCTGTTCAGATGCAAGCTCTGGCAGAACAAGGCGTGATGGGCTTCATCAATAATCGACCTGATATGGAAGCGCCTATTCAGCCGAGATCGGAAGAACTTGAAACGGCAGCGCAGTCATTGGGTGTCGACTATTTCCATATTCCAATGGCGGGTGGTTTGTCGCCCGGCATTATAGACGCGTCGGTCACAGCCTATAATAACATGCCGCGCCCGATTGTGGCTTTTTGTGCCTCCGGTATGCGATCTGCCGCACTTTGGGCATTCGCGCATGTTGAGAAGATGGGTGTCAATGGCGTCATGGACGCTTTGGCAACGACGGGATTTAATCTGGAACAAATCAGAGCGCCGTTAACGCAATATCTTAAAAGCAAGTCTACAAAAGACGAAGCGGAATGATTGTTCTAAATGGAATTTGCCAATGAAAGCGAAGGCCGCCTTTAAAAATCAATATGGGTGGCTGCAGGGATATAGCGGTCGCATTTTTACGGATGATCTGTTAGCGGCCATTGTCGTCACGATTTTGCTGGTTCCGCAATGTCTGGCTTATGCATTATTAGCAGGATTGCCGCCCCAGCTGGGCATCTATGCTTCAATCTTCCCCTTAGTGGCGTATGCGCTGCTAGGGTCCTCAAATTACTTGAATGTCGGTCCGACCGCCGTGATCTCCCTGATGACGGCGGCCTGTATCGCATCGCTCCCAGCTGAAACCCGAATTGCCAGTGCGGGTGCGCTAGCGCTTTTGACGGGCGGAATGCTCATTATTGCGGGCTTTTTGAAGGCTGGCTTTGTCATGAATTTTGTGTCCCGCCCGGTCGTCTCCGCTTACATCACGGGAGCGGCGCTTCTCATCATATTTAGCCAAGTAAAGCATGTTCTAGGTGTTCCGGTAGATTCGCAAACGGCTTTCTCAATTGTCTCTAACCTCTTGGCACAATTACCAAATGCAAAACCTTTGGCTGTTCTTACGGGGGTGATTGCGATCATACTTTTTGTCGTCGTCAGGCGGCTCTTGCCTTATCTATTGGTGAGGTCAGGTTTGAAAGCAAAGCGGGCAAAATTAGTCGCCCGCATGGCACCGATCCTGATAATCGCGGTTTTTGTGATAATGAGTGCTTTTTTTGATCTCGGAGGCAGTGGAGGACTTGCCATTGTTGGCGACGTACCCGCAGGCTTGCCACCTCTATCTTTGCCTAATGTCGCTATGACGGACTATGAAAACCTGCTTATTCCGGCTCTTGTGATCGCTATCGTGGCATTTGTCGACAGCACATCGACGGCGCAAGAACTCGCATCTCGCCGTCGCGAGCGCGTCAACACGAATAGAGAGCTTTTGGGCATTGGGGCCGCCAATGCGGTTGCAGGGATGACCGGCGGTTACCCAATCAATGGCTCAATGTCCCGATCTGCCGTCAATTTCACGGCAGGTGGAAAAACGCCTTTTGTTGGTTTGCTTGTCGCCGCCTTTATGGCTCTAACGGCTTTGTTCCTAACACCTGTGCTATATAGCTTACCGTTATCCGTTCTAGCTGCGCTCATCATTGTTGCCTGTCTGAACTTATTGGATTTCAAAAGCATTTGGCGAACTTGGACCTATTCCCGTGCGGATGGAATTACGGCCCTGGCGACATTTTTATCTGTCTTGTTTCTGGGCGTGCAATTTGGTGTTTTAGAAGGCGTCGTATTG
>CAYZGF010000024.1:0-7676 GCA_964477595.1 uncultured Algimonas sp. | reverse complement strand
GTATTGGCAATGGTGCTTCACATCAGGATGAGCCTTACCCCACATATGCCTCTCGTGGGCAGGTTTCGTGGGACAGAGCATTACCGGGATGCAGAAAAATTCAACGTCGAAACACTAGAGAGCGTTAAGACATTGCGGATTGATGAAGGGCTTTATTATGCCAATGCCCGCTATCTTGAAGACCGAGTGGCAGGGATCGTCTCTGATCATCCTGAGATGAGTGACCTCATTATAATGTGCACAGGTGTCAGTCATATTGATGCGAGTGCATTGTCCAGCCTGACAGAAATCAACCGACGCTTAAAGGGCTTGGGGATTCGGCTGCACCTATCATCCATGCCGTCCGTCGTGCGTGAACGTCTCTATCGGTCCAGTTTTTTGGAAGGGTTGAGTGGCAATGTTTATCTCTCACAGCATGAAGCGATGATTGATTTACAGCCCGAGCCTGATTGGGCGCAATTTTCTGATCACATCGATATTCATTAAAAAGCATATGTAATTTAGTGCTTTACGTCACCCACCTTTCTGCCTTAGCAGGGTGAGGACGAAGCCGTGCGCGCGCGCAACACCTGCGACCCGCGGCCAAAAGAAAGTAAAGCCATGCCGGATGCGCAAAATGCCGGCTCCGAAAGCGCTGCGCCAAATGGGCGGAGTGCACGGAGACGGCCAAGACATAAACGCGGTGGCGGTCGGGGTCGTTCTAACAGCGCTCACGCGAACACATTTGCTGCCGTGGACCTCGGAACCAATAATTGCCGTCTTCTAATTGCGAGAGATGCAGGGGAGTCTTTTCGGATCATCGACAGTTACAGCCGTGTCGTTCGATTAGGGCAGGGACTCGCCGCCACAGGTAAGCTCAGCGATGAGAGCATGGAAGCCGCTGTAGAGGCTATCGGTGTTTGTGCGTCTAAGATGAAGGCTAAACGCGTGAAACGCTGGCGTTGTGTCGCAACAGAGGCCTGTCGTCGGGCCAGTAATGGCGAGGCGTTCTTACAGCGGGTCAAAGATGAAACAGGTATTTCCTTGGAGGTCATTAGTCCGCGAGTTGAAAGCCGTTTGGCCGTCATGGGCTGCGTGAACCTTGTTGATCCGACGAAAGATGTTGCACTTGTCATTGATATAGGTGGAGGATCTACGGAATTATCTTGGGTCGATGTCAGAAAATTGCGTGATGATCAGGCCAATCACAGGCTACACCGTCCTCCGATCAGTGCGTGGGCGTCACTCCCCATTGGGGTTGTTACGCTGTCGGAACTCGTGCCAGAAATTGATGACAAGACCGCTTGGTATAATGAATTGCGTGATGTTGTTCGGCAGAAAATCAAAGAGCAGGGATGTGAGACACGTTTTACTAATGTATTCCAACAGGGCCGTGGCCATTTGATTGGAACATCCGGGACGATTACCTCTCTGGCGGGAATACACCTCAAATTACCTTATTATCAGAGGGCGAAAGTAGATGGTCTTTGGTTCCGCTCGGCGGATGCCGTTACTGTCGCGCGTGACATGGGGTCGAAAACATTTGATGAGCGGGCAGCAGAGCCGTGTATCGGCAAGGATCGAGCAAATTTGCTCGTCGCCGGGTGTGCGATTACGGATGTGTTGTGTGAGATGTGGCCGTCTAAGATGATCCGCGTCGCAGATCGGGGCTTGAGAGAAGGCATTCTTATCGGTCTTATGCAAAAGGGACAAAAACCGAAAACTATAAAAGCTTCGCCAAATATTAAAGGTGATCAGGATCGGCAGGTGTCAGATGGCGCGTAAACCTCCAAGTCATAAAAATCGCCCCGCGCGTCGTAAAATGACGGGGTCAAAGACGGAAGGCGCGAAACGGTCTCGCGTAACGGCGAAACCGGAGCAAGATGACGCAACGCGCATGATGCATAAAAAAGTCAAAACTGCCCGAGGAAGAAAAATTTCCTCGAAGCTCTGGATCGAGCGGCAGATCAATGACCCATTTGTGCGAAAGGCTAAAGAAAAAGGCTATAGGTCTCGCGCTGCCTTTAAGCTGGAAGAATTGGATGATAAATTCGGTTTGGTAAAGCCGGGCTCACTCGTTGTGGATTTGGGCTGCGCTCCGGGTGGTTGGGTCCAGATCGCGATGAAGCGTGGTGCAGACCGTGTGGTAGGCATTGATTTGTTGCCCGTTGATCCCGTGCCCGGTGCGGATTTGATACAATTTGATTTTATGCATGAAACCGCGCCACAGCGCATCAAAGAGTTGTTAGGGGCAGCCCCTGATCTCGTCATGTCTGATCTGGCTGCTAATACGACGGGTCACCGACAAACCGATCACTTAAAGACAGTTGCGCTGGTCGAGGCAGCAGCAGATTTTGCGATGCAAACATTGCGACCCGGCGGGCATTTTGTGACAAAGGTTTTTCAAGGCGGAGCTGAGAAGACGCTTTTAAATCGACTAAAGCATAACTTTCAAAAAGTTCAGCACGCCAAACCTGAGAGTTCTCGCAAAGGTAGTCCGGAAATCTATCTCGTCGCATTAAATTTGCAGGGCCGAGACGCTTAACTGCGCTTTATTGGCGTATGAGGGCTTTGAACGCAGGATTCTCTTTGCACCCCGTAGTGAAGGCTGATAACTGCCGCTTGCAAAAGAGATGGAGACTCCCATGGAGATTCGGGAAGGTTTGACCTTCGATGATGTCCTTTTGCAACCCAAGGCATCCGATATTTTACCGGCTGATGCGTCGCTGAAAACGCGGCTCACCAAAAGTATTGATATTAACGTGCCTTTAGTTTCAGCAGCTATGGACACCGTAACGGAAGCTCCATTGGCGATAGCCATGGCGCAAACGGGCGGTATCGGCGTCATTCACCGGAACCTATCTATCGAAGAGCAGGCCGAAGAGGTCCGTAAGGTTAAACGGTTCGAATCCGGTATGGTCGTGAATCCAATCACAATCGGGCCGAAAGCAACTCTCGAGCAACTTCGGGCCCTGGGTCGACACCATAACATATCAGGTATTCCGGTCGTTGAAGATGACGGCAAGCTGGTTGGTATCGTGACCAATCGCGACGTCCGCTTTGCAACTAATCCATCAGAAAAAGTTTCAAACTTGATGACGACTGATTTGGTGACCGTGAAAGTGGGCGCATCAGAGAAAGAGGCGAGGGCGCTTCTGCATACGCACCGCATTGAACGTCTGATCGTTGTTGATGATCATTACCGCTGCGTAGGGCTTATCACCGTCAAAGACATGGATAAGGCCGAAAGCCATCCAAATGCCTGTAAAGATGAAAAGGGCCGTCTTCGTGTCGCCGCAGCATCAACTGTTGGCGATGCCGGCTATGATCGCGCAATCGCTCTGATTTCAGCGGGCGCCGATGCGATTGTTATCGATACGGCGCATGGTCATTCCTCGAAAGTTATTGAGCAAGTTAAACGCCTGAAGACAAATTATCCTGAAGCGCAAATTATCGCAGGCAACATTGCCACAGAAGCTGCGGCAAAAGCTCTGATTAAAGCTGGTGCCGATGCGATTAAAGTGGGCATTGGACCGGGCTCCATATGTACTACCCGCATCGTTGCAGGTGTGGGCGTTCCGCAGCTCACGGCGATCATGGATGCCTGCAAAGCGGCTAAGAAAGCTGGCGTTCCCGTTATCGCAGATGGTGGCATTAAATACTCTGGCGATATGGCTAAGGCTCTGGCGGCTGGCGCAGAATGCGCCATGGTGGGCTCGCTCTTGGCTGGTGCCGAAGAGACACCGGGCGAAGTCTTTTTATATCAAGGACGTAGCTATAAATCTTACCGCGGAATGGGCTCTGTTTCTGCAATGGCTCGCGGCTCAGCAGACCGATATTTCCAGAAGGAAGTCAATGACACAATGAAGCTCGTCCCGGAAGGGATTGAAGGGCGGATCGCTTATAAAGGGCCTGTCGCACCAATCTTGCACCAATTGCTCGGCGGTATACGCGCGACGATGGGCTATACAGGATCGCACACCATCAAGGACCTGCATAAGAATGCAGAATTCGTGAAAATTACGGGTGCGGGGCTGCGTGAGAGCCATGTTCACGATGTTCACATCGCCCGTGAAGCCCCTAACTATTCGATGCCGTCTTAATGAGGCTTGGCGGACGCATACAGGCTGCGGCAGAGGTCCTTGAGGACGTCATTGATCGCCGCACCCCGGTAACGATGGCGCTTCGCGATTGGGGTAAGTCCCATCGCTTTGCGGGCTCCAAAGATCGCTCTGCCATTGGAAATATCGTGCTGGATGCGCTTCGGCGTAAATCCTCAATTGGGTTTCGGATGAATGATGACAGCCCGCGTGCGTTGGCCTTGGGGGCCACAGTTTTTTCCGGAGGCGTGGCTGTCGAAGAGATTTTAGAGCAGACCAAAGATGATCGACATTTTGGTGAACCGCTCACTGAAGACCAAATAGCAAAGTTGAAGGGGCAAATCGATCTCGAGACGGCGCCTGAATGGATCAGGGCAGATGTTCCGGATTGGCTTTGGCCTGCTTTCGAGACGAATTTCGATGAAGAGGCGATCATCGAGGGGGCCGCTCTTACAGAGCGGGCGCCGTTAGATGTTCGTGCCAATGCGATAAAGGCAACCCGGGAACAGCTTAATCAGAAGTCCGCTCAAAAGACGGCAATTTCGCCTATAGGTCTTCGCTTTCCGCCTGTTGAAGGTTTCGGACGTCATCCGAACATTCAATCTGATCCTGACTTTTTGACCGGGAAAATGGAAATTCAGGATGAGGGCTCGCAAATTGTCAGCTTGCTTGTCGCCGCGAAGGCCGGAGAAACCATTCTGGACTATTGCGCAGGGGGAGGCGGTAAGTCACTGGCTTTGGCTTCGGATATGAATAATGACGGTGCGATACACGCTTTCGATATTGATAAACGTCGTCTTGCGCCAACTTATGAACGTGCCGCTCGTGCGGGCGCATCAATCATTAAGGTCGTTCAACCACCGGCTAAAAGCCTTAATCATCTAAGAGGTCAGGTTGATCGCGTTGTTGTAGACGCGCCTTGTACAGGCGTTGGGACATGGCGTCGTAAGCCGGATGCAAAATGGCGCCTGACGGAAGACGCTTTGGGGCGTCGCATGCAAGAGCAGGTCAAAGTTCTGGACGAGGCCCAACATTTTGTGAAGCCCGGCGGTTTCCTGTTTTATATCACCTGCTCAATGCTAGCGGCTGAAAATGAAGCGCAAGTCTATGCGTTCTTGGAACGAACGTCAGAATTCACACTCTTATCGGCTGGTGAGGTGTGGGAAGAACGATTTGGCGTTGATGCGCCAAAGCCGTGGTCTGCAGATGGTTGTACGCTGACACTGACACCTGCATCCACAAATACTGACGGCTTTTTCTTTGCCGTGATGGAGAAATCTGCGTGAAGACTACTCGTGAAGACATTGTAAAAGAACATGAAAAGCTTCTGATTATAGACTTCGGGTCACAAGTAACAAAGCTGATCGCGAGACGTGTTCGTGAGAGTGGCGTTTATTCCGAAGTCCATCCTTTCAATAAAGTCGACGCAGACCTGATTAAGAGTTTTAATCCGAAAGCTATCATCCTGTCCGGTGGTCCGAGCTCTGTCACGGGAACAGGCACGCCCCGTGCCGATGAGGCTGTTTGGGCCTCCGGGCTGCCCATTCTTGGTATCTGCTATGGCCAGCAGACAATGTGTGCGCAGCTTGGCGGCGCAGTAGAAAGCTCTGATGAACAAGAATTCGGGCGTGCATTTGTTGATACGTCCGGTAGCAGCCCGTTATTTGACGGGCTTACCGACCGCGAAGAGGTCTGGATGAGCCATGGAGACCGTGTAAGCGCGTTGCCAGAAGGCTTTGAAATTATTGGTGTTTCGCCCAATGCGCCTTTTGCTGCGATTGCAGATGAAACCCGGAAATATTACGGTGTCCAATTCCATCCGGAAGTGGTTCACACGCCAAATGGGGCGAAGATGCTTCGTAATTTCACTCACGGTATTGCTGGATTTGCGGGTGACTGGAGTATGGCGTCCTTCAAGGATGAAATGATACAAGCCATCAAAGACCAAGTTGGCGATGGAAAAGTCATATGCGGTCTATCCGGCGGGGTAGACAGTTCGGTTGCCGCGGTCCTTATCCATGAAGCTATCGGCGACCAATTGACCTGTGTCTATGTCGATACGGGTATGATGCGCAAAGGCGAAAGCGACCAAGTCACCGCGCTTTTCCGCGACCATTACGATATTAATCTCATTCATGTGGATGCGGGTGATGAGTTTTTAACATTACTAAGCGGTGTTAAAGACCCTGAAAAGAAACGAAAAATTATCGGCGGCACGTTCATCGATATCTTCGAACGCGAAGCTAAAAGTATCGGTGGTGCGAAGTTCTTGGCGCAAGGTACTCTATACCCTGATGTGATTGAGTCTGTCTCATTTGACGGTGGGCCATCGGTTACGATTAAGTCTCACCATAATGTGGGCGGCTTACCGGAACGCATGGATCTTGAACTGGTAGAGCCGTTGCGTGAGTTGTTCAAAGATGAGGTTAGAGCCCTTGGCCGGGAACTTGGTCTGCATTCGGACTTTGTAGAACGCCACCCATTCCCTGGGCCTGGCCTCGCTATTCGGTGTCCCGGAGAGATAACGAAATCCCGCCTTGATATTTTACGCGAAGCTGATGCGGTCTATCTCGACCAAATCAAAAAACATGGGCTTTACAACGAGATATGGCAGGCTTTTGCAGTGCTTTTACCCGTGCAAACCGTAGGCGTCATGGGCGATAGCCGGACCTATGATTTTGTTTTGGCGCTTCGGGCTGTCACATCGACTGACGGCATGACAGCCGATTATTACCCATATTCTCATGAATTTCTTGGTGAAACGGCTACCCGGATCATCAACGAGGTTCGCGGCGTAAACCGAGTGGTATATGACGTTACGTCCAAGCCTCCCGGGACGATCGAATGGGAATAAAACCGCAGCCTATTAAGGTTTAACCCAATAAAAACGGCGTTTTCGCGCAATCAACTGAATCGCGCCTAAACCGCATCTCAACCATCTTCAGCTAAATTCTCATCATAAGCGGCATAAGACCGCGATTTGGTGTGAATGGTAAAATTAGACTGATTGATGAGAGTTATTACGCTCATATCTCTGCTGGTCTTAGCTTTCGGGCTGAGTGTTGCAGCGTCATCGACCCCAAAAAATGGGGCGAATGGCATAGTCATGCTTGAAATCCTGGAGGGTGATACTGCCTTCTTGGTTGAGACGCGAAAGCAAAGAGCTTGGTGGATTGTCGGCGAATGTCGCCGTGAAATCCCGATAGACTCGTCTTCGTCGTCTGAAATTATGATGTCACGGCCTATGGTCGAGGATGTCACGCTTGGTTCACGCCAACTCAAACTGCGACAGCAGTTCCGTTTTGACTTGGCGTCCACCCCACCTTCCGTTTCCGTCTACAACTCCGTTCGGAGTGGATGGTCGCCTGTCCCTGTTCAGCGAAATCTCGCTTGTACATCACAGCCCGACTGCCGCGCCCGAATGGAGTTGCCGGAGTGTTAGGGCGGTTAAAAACTCATAAAAACGTTGTTATACAGTGCCTTGTATCTGTATTATTGATGTTCTCCTGTGCTTCGGCTAACGCCGAGGACGTTGTCACGACCTCAAAAGTTGCGAGTGTAGAAACTGCTGCGCCAGCTGTTGGCCAAAAGGCTGAA
>CAYZGF010000023.1:0-16133 GCA_964477595.1 uncultured Algimonas sp. | reverse complement strand
AAATTCCCAAGCGGTGGAATAATTCGTCGGAAGGGTGCAACGATGGGCTCTACGACACTCGCTAGAATACCGTAGACTTGCCGCGCGGTAGGATTGTGCGGGCTGACAATATTTAGTGTGAAGAGCCAGCTCAGAATTACGTAAATAAAGAAGATCAGAAGAATAAGGCCAAGCAGCGGCTGGACAAAAAATTCGATGAGTGAAGCGAGGAAGCTCATAAGTGGGGCTCTTTGTAGTTTGGCTTTATCTAGGGAGCGCCTTTGCCCACGGCAAGATGTTTAGGGTGTTGCTTGTCGTGATTTTTGGAAAAGCAGACAAGCCAATTGCCTTACCATTGCCCCATTCCCGTCATCACTCCGACTTAGACGCCGCTTAAACCCGAAAATGTGCCGAGCAACAGGAGAAGGGTTGAGCCATGCAGACGATGAGCCTAGTTAGACAAAAAGAATATTCACCGCGCCGTGTCGCGGGACGCGCTGGGGAGCGAGCAATGCCAAAGATTTATCTTGTCGATGATGACGAAAATATCCTGACATCGGTTTCGATGTTTTTGGAAAGCGAGGGTTATGAAGTCCGCAAGTTTCATGACGGTGTCAGCGCGCTTGAAGCGCTGAAAAGCTCTCCGCCTGACTTGGCTGTTTTCGACGTGAAAATGCCGCGTATGGATGGGTTAGAGCTTTTGCGCCGCTTGCGTCAATCTTCAAACCTGCCGGTCATTTTCCTGACGTCGAAAGATGATGAGTTTGACGAGGCGATTGGTTTCAATATGGGTGCGGATGATTATATCACGAAGCCCTTTAGCCAGCGCTTGTTGGGAGAGCGGATTAAAGCTGTCCTGCGCCGCGCAAGATTGACGAATATCGAGCTTCCTGAACCGCAAGAGGGTGACGATAAAGTCATACGCCGCGGGAAGCTTTTACTCGATCCGAACCGTCATGCTTGTTCCTGGGACGGAAATGCAGTTCGCCTGACCGTAACAGAATTTCTAATTCTCGAATCCTTGGCAAAACGCCCGGGTTACGTAAAATCCCGTGATCAGCTTATGGACGCGGCCTATGATGATCAGATCTATGTCGATGACCGAACAATTGATAGTCACATCAAGCGCTTGCGTAAGAAATTCCGTAAAACGGATAAAAGCTTTGACGGAATTGAGACGCTCTATGGCGTTGGGTATAAGTATAAAGAAGCTTAAGCCTAATCAAATTCGGGCAAGACCTAAGGGTTTTGACCTGATAATGGGATGAGGCATGTCTGAGACGATCTCATCCGAACCTAAACGTAAACGTCGTCGCCGTAATCGGCGGCGGGGTCCGCGTCGGTCTTTATGGACCTCGCGCCTGACACGGAACATCTTTCTCTCAAATCTTATTGGCCTGATTATCCTCGTGACGGGGGCTTTGGCGATGAACCGGTTTGAGGCCGGATTGATCAACGCAAAAGTCGATAATATCCAATCACTGGCGTCTACCATCACAACCGTCATTGGTGAACAAGCCACGGGATTTGGCGGTACGGCGCAGTTGGATGTTGATGGCGCGCGGCAAGTCTTGCGCGGGGTCAATGTGCAAGAGGGCTGGCGCGTTAGGCTGCATAATAAATCGGGTGAGTTGGTCGCAGATACGAAGACGTTGGACGATACGATTACAACGGAATCTCTCGATCCAATCATTGAGGACAGGCCGGATCGTCCGAAACAGGATATCTGGCGCGAGAACATCAGAAATTGGATTGATGATAAATTGCACAATCTGCCGTGGCGCAAAGCAAAACGGGACAATCTGCGTCGTGATTTGAAATCAGAAGTCCGGGCGGGCTTAGACGGCGAAAGCAGTTATGGCCCGCGTTATGACATGGAAGATAATCTCATCGTCACGGTCTCACTACCGGTGCAACGCGTTCAGCAAGTCCTCGGCGTCGTCACGGTTGAGAGTAATGATGTCGGCTCAATCGTAACGGCTGAACGTCAAGCGCTCGCCCCCATCATTGCATTAGCGTTCCTGGCCATGTTCCTGACCTCATTCGGGCTCACACTCTTTATC
This sequence comes from uncultured Algimonas sp., assembly GCA_964477595.1. GTDB lineage: Bacteria > Pseudomonadota > Alphaproteobacteria > Caulobacterales > Maricaulaceae > Litorimonas. The sequence continues at coordinate 14,091 of CAYZGF010000023.1, read as the reverse complement.
AGCTTACCCATGCGGCGCTTGGCTCGTGCTGCGGAAATTGTGACGCGCAGTGCGAAGAAACGTGATGCTATTCCTGATCTGTCAAACCGCCGTGACGAAATCGGGGACCTTTCCTTGGTTCTTCGGGACATGACAGAAGGGCTGTATAACCGGATTGATGATATCGCGAATTTCGCAGCTGATGTGGCGCATGAGATCAAAAATCCGCTCACCAGTTTGCGCTCAGCCTCAGACACACTCCGTGTTGCGAAAACGAAAGAGCAACGCGAAAAACTCATCGACATTATCCAGCAAGATGTTTCGCGGATGGACCGCTTGATCTCGGACATTTCTAAAGCGTCGAAAGTGGATGCGAATCTGGCCCGTGAAACGGCGAAAACTCTGGATGTGGCTGAAATCGCAGAAAACATTGTCGAATTTTATCAGCAGACCCGATCAAAAGACGGCGCAGATGTCGTCAATGCCAGTGCGATCGATCCGAATGCGCCCATTTATATTCGCGCTTATGAAACACCTTTTGCGCAAGTTCTGCGCAATCTCATTGATAATGCGCTGACCTTCTCTCCAAAAGACGGGACAGTTGTTGTGACGGCTAAAAAAGATGGGTCGCGTGTGATCTTTACTGTCGAAGATGACGGACCGGGTATTCCCGAAGACAATCTCGAAACGGTTTTTGAGCGCTTTTACACTCAGCGTCCAAAGGGGGCGAGTTTCGGCAGCCATTCAGGTCTTGGATTGGCGATTTGTCGTCAAATCATTACGGCACATCGGGGCACGATTCAGGCTGAGAACCGTATGGGCGAAGACGGCAAGGTCGTTGGCGCGCGCTTTACAGTCGATGTTCCGCGCCAAAGGCCGTCGGGGGAAAGCTAATCGTGAAGGCCTAGCCCAGCCTGTCTTTTGAGGCGCCCAAGACGATATGGGATGTGATGCTTCCGACCATGGATAAGCGTCCCAAAGCGTCCGCGTGAAAAGCTTTATAGGCGGACAGATCCGCGACTTCGACACGCAGTAAATATTCCACGCTGCCCGTAATATTATGGCATTCTTGAACCTCGGGCGCTCGATCCATTGCGGCTTCAAAGGCGAGCGAGTCTTTTCTGAGGTGACCGCTCAAGCCAACCATAACGAACACAACGACGTCTTTGCCCATGGCTTTTGGATCAATGATCGCGCGATAGCCTTTTAAGATGCCACGCCGTTCAAGCTCTTGGACACGACGCAGACAGGCTGATGGCGATAGGCCAACATTTTTGGCCAACTCAATATTACTCATACGACCATCGCTCTGTAAATTTTGCAATATCGCGTCGTTATAGCTGTCCAAATCTATCATATATTGTTTAATTAATCCAAATGAGACACATTATGCAAGAATATATAGGGAAAATTCGGATATTAATGCGTAAAAAGGGAGATTTGATATGCCAATTGATCACTTAGCTGACTATGACATTAGCGAAGAAAGAGGGTTCCTCTGCGGATATGATGCGACCAAAGTTGAGCTCACGGGTGTGTGGGCGCAGGCAAGAGAGACGGCGCTTCGCTTGCCTCAGCTGCTCACAACGGGACGTGTGAGAGAACTCTTGAACGAGCACCTGCCGCATATCGCTGAGTCTGATGTAGAGGATTTATCCGACCCTCAGGCTCGCGCAGCGATGGTTCATTACAGTTTTATGGTTCAGTCCTATGTGTGGGGAGAGGCGGAGGCATCTGCTGATCTACCGGAAAAATTGGCCCGCCCGATCTGTGCTTTGGCGAATAAACTCGGTCAGCAGCCTTTGCTGCCATATAGTGGCTATGTGCTGGATAATTGGGGCCTGCATGATCCGCAGGGGCCAATCGATTTGTCTAATATTTACGTCATTCAAAACTTCTTAGGCGGTCAGGACGAGAATTGGTTTATCCTCGTCCATGTTGCGATTGAGGCGAGAGCGGGTGCGGCTCTGGCGCGCATGAAGGCTGTCATTGAGGGCGTGGAAGCTGGCGATGTTGAAGGGATCACCCACCAATTGAGTGAAATCGCGACCGTTTGGTCTGATCTTAAAGATATTTTTGACCGGATGCCGGAGCGCTGCGATCCCTATGCTTATTTCGAACGGGTCAGACCTTATATTCATGGCTGGAAAGATAATCCCGCCCTGCCAAATGGTGTGATGTATGAGGGGGTAGAGGCGCATAAAGGGCTACCGCAAAGCTATCGCGGCCAGACAGGGTCACAATCCTCTATTGTGCCCTGCATGGATGCGCTGCTTGGGATTGGCCACGCTGCCGACCCTATGAAGGCTTATCTCGACGAGCTTCATATTTACAGGCCACCCGGTCATCGGCGCTTCATTGATGATTTACGCAAGCACAGCCGATTGCGCGACTTTGTCATCGGTTCATCAGATGCGGCACTTTCACGCGCTTATAATGCGAATGTTCAGGCCGTCGCTGATTTTAGAAGCCGTCATCTCGAATATGCGGCCAGTTATATTAATAAACAAAGCCGTAATGCCACGGGCAATGATACGGATGTTGGCACAGGCGGAACACCCTTCATGAAATATCTGAAAAAACACAGAGACGAAACACAAGCGAACCTTGTTTCTGTAGCCTGATTTGGCGAAGTGTTAATTCCGACGATAAGTTAGAATTAACGCTTCACAGCGCTGGGATATTTTGATTAGGGTACAAATTCGATTTGGTAAATTGAGGTTTGTCGACTTGATCGGTCTCGTTATTGTTACACACGGCCAATTGGCCATAGAACTCCGCCGCGCGACAGAACATGTTGTCGGGCCGCAGGATGCCATGGAAACCATCTGCATTGGTCCGGATGATGATATGGAAAAGCGTCGGGCGGATATCCGAGCCGCTGTTGAGCGCGTAGATAACCGGGCCGGCGTCATTTTATTGACGGATATGTTTGGCGGTACGCCATCAAATCTAGCGATTTCTATGCTGCGGGACGGTAAAGTCGAAGTCTTGGCCGGTGTGAACTTACCTATGTTGATCAAATTGGCTGAAGCCCGTGAAACGGCGAGTTTGGAAGATGCCAGCATGAAGGCAAAAGAGGCGGGACAGCGCTACATCGCAATTGCCTCTAAAATACTCGCTGGCGAAAGTTAGGGTTTCATGTCTTCGGCCTCTGCCAGACTGACTCTTATTAACAAGCGTGGCTTGCACGCCCGGGCATCAAATAAATTCATGGAATGCGTCATGCGTTATAATGCGGATGTGCGGGTCAGAAGCCATAATAGCGTTTGTGCGGAAAGCGTTGAAGCCGATAGCGTGATGGAACTCCTCTTATTAGGGTCTGCATGCGGGGAAGATATCACAGTCAGTGCAGAAGGACCGGAAGCATCCGTTGTTGTCGAGGCGCTGACGAAATTAGTCGAAAATGGATTTGGAGAGGGCGAGTGAGAGCCCTCTGGCTATTTCTAGCGGCAGGACTATCTGCCTGCGGCTCTACATCCGTCTTTACACCGCGCTCCGCCTATCCTCCCGATCCTTGGGTCAAAGGCTATTCCGATCCGGATGATTGTATTGGCGGGGAGGCTCTGGCGGCGGTTAAATTTGATATGCCTGTTTATCCAAAAAGCGCTTTTCGAAATGGTCGTCAGGGGTGGACCATGATGCGTTTGGATGTTGCGCAGGATGGGGCGACGGAAAATGTGCGGGTCGAACGCTCTGTGCCGAGCGGCACATTTGATCGAGCGTCACTCAAAGCCGTAGAGGCTTGGCAGTTTCGACCACCTGAGCAGCCACTTTCCGATTGCCGTGTCTTGCTCCGATATCGTGCCGGTGAAGCCAGCCTAGGCGGGTGATAATTTTAATAATATCTTGTTTACCATGAGGTGTAAGCAGATATTCAACCCCATATTATAGGGTGCCGCTCATGCGCGAGGTGGGAAAAATCGTGCCGGTCATATTATCCGGTGGGGCAGGCAGTCGATTATGGCCGTCATCCCGAATGGCTGCGCCAAAGCAAATGCTTCCCCTCGTCACAGAGAAAACCATGATCCAGGAAACCGCCTTACGGTTTAGCTGTGACATGTATCACCCGCCCGTCTTTATCTGCGCTGCAGATCACGAGCCAATGATCCGTGAGCAAATGCAGGATTTGGGCATTGATATTGGCGGGTTTTTAATAGAGCCGGTCGCCAGAAATACGGCGGCTCCGGCAGTTATCGCGGCTCTTCATGCTTTGGAATTGGAAGATGATGCCTTGGTTTTGGTCGTGCCGGCAGACCATCATATTGAACAACCGGAGGCGTTTCGCCGTGCAGTCGCTGCCTGTGCGCCAGTCGCTGCACATGGTCATCTCATGACATTTGGCATTACGCCGGAATATGCTGCGACGGGTTTTGGCTATATTCGAAAAGGCGAAACTATGAGCCCGGGTACATTTGTGGTCGATAGTTTTGTCGAGAAACCACCACAGGATGTCGCCGAATCCTATCTCGCATCGGGTGAATATTATTGGAATTCGGGTATTTTTCTGTTCCACGCACAAACGCTTCTAAGTGAGATGGAAGCATTCTCACCGCGTGTATCCGGTCCGGCCAAGGCGGCCTATGAGACCGCATCCCGCCAAGGGGATATCTGGAATTTGGATGACGCCTTTTTTGCGGATTGTGAAAGTCTTCCCGTCGATAAAGCCGTCATGGAACATACACGCAAAGCCGGCGTTATCCCGTGTCAGTTGGGTTGGCATGATATTGGGTCGTTCAAAGCCTTACAGACTTTGAAAGCTGATGCTCAGGGACTGGCCCTTTCAGGTAATATTCGGCTGTCGCAAACGCGGGATTGTTTGATTGAGACGGATGGTCCGCTCGTCGCGGCCGTTGGTGTCGACAATCTCGCGATCATTGTGAAGGACGGTGCGGTTCTGGTTTTGAATTTGGACAAGTCTCAAGACGTCAAAGAGATCGTTGCGCAGTTAAAATTGGAAGGTGAGACATCATTTCTTTGAAGCTGCGCGGCTTCTGCCACTAAATTCAGCTTTTAGGCTACATTCTCACCTTTCCCATTTCGTTTCGACTCTGTAGACCCCGATTCAACGACGCCGCTCCGGTGTGTCGCGATTGAGTCTAGGGGACATCGTTCATGTTTGCAGATGCGGACATCATGACATGGGTGGGACTGGGTGCGATTGTCGTGGCCTTCGTCGCAGTCATGTTTGCTTTGCGCCTATCCCTTCGCGAAGGTGCATCTGCTTCACGCTGGAAACTGAAAGCAACAGAGCTTGATCGACGCCTCGGATCTTATGATGCAATTATGGGCGCCTATCCCGGGCTTATTCTGGTTTGGGAAGAAAATACGGTGACGCCTGATGCCGGGTGGGGGGACCCGAAAGTCCTCGGCAGTCCTGCAGCTTTGGCTTCAATTATGCGGTTCGCCGATCCGGGACGATCAAGTCAGTTGGCGATGCGTGTTCTGGACGGTGTGGCCGATTTAAACACGATTTCAGAGCGAGCGGACTCGCTGCCCCTACGCACTTATATCCAAAATCTGCGAACCAAAGGCGAGCCGTTCTCAATCTCTATCGTTCTGCCTGAAGGTAATATTATCGAGGCAGACGGGCGTGTTGCCGGTCGTCAGGTGGTCCTATGGTTGGAAGACGCGTCCATTCGCGGGGAGGATGAAAAGGCGGCGATTTCGAGATTTGAAAATTCCCGCATCACGTCGGAAACCGATCCAATCGCCTTTATCGAAATGATGAGCCGTGCGCCGTTTCCGCTTTGGCGAATGAATAGTGCGGGGCGGATCAACTGGGTGAATGAGGCTTATGTCGACGCTGTCGGAGCTTCTGACGTGCGGGATGTAACCAAAAATCAAATCCATCTTGACCACCAATCCAGCGAAGATGCGCGAACCGTCCTGTCGGAGCAAGCGGCGCGAGAGGCGACACGCCATGTCGTTTTGGGCGGGGAGCGTCGAGCGACATCTATTTCACTCTTCCCAATCAATGGCGGACTTGCGGGTATCGCGCTTGATGCCAATGAGGCGGAAGACTTACGTCTGCAGCTAGAGCAACAAGTTGCGGCCCATGACAAGCTCTTAAATTCTATGGACGAAGCTGTCGTTATTTTCGGCAGCGATAAAAAAGCAAGTTTCGAAAATGAAGCCTTCCGTCACATGTTTGGTTTGGATGAAGCTTGGTCACGGGACCGCCCAAGTCACGGCGAATGGCTCGATCATATGCGCGAACGCGGGCAGGTCCCGGCGCAGCCTGACCATAGCAGCTGGAAATCCGACGAATTGAGGCTCTACACAGAATGGCCTGCGGAAATGCCGCCCGCGCTTTGGCATTTGCAAGATGGCCGGACTTTACGCCTGATCCGCATGCGGGATCCACAAGGTGGTATCGCGCTCATGTTCTCCGACATGACGGACCGGATTGATCTGGAAGGTCGTCTTGGAACGCTCATCAATGTGCAACGGGCCACATTGGACAAGCTGTCTGAGGGTATTGCCGTTTTCGGGACGGATGGTCGTTTGAAAATTCACAATAATGCCTTTGCGCGGATGTGGAGCCTGTCTGAAGATGACCTCAAGGACTCACCGCGTTTTTCTGCATTGATTGATCTTTGCCTGCCGCTTTATCATGATCGCCATTTCTGGGATGATCTCAAGGCGCGCGCGACTGACTCTAACCCCGAAGTCCGGCGTCAAGTCGAAGGTGAAATTCGCCGGTCTGATGATAAAATGCTGACTTGGCTCTCGAAGCCATTGCCCGATGGCGCGACTTTGGTGGCTTGGGATGATGTGACGTCTGCCCGAAAAACCGAAGCTGCCTTGATCGAACGTGCTGCCGCTTTGGAAGAAGCAGACCGGATGAAATCCGAATTTGTGGGTCATGTCAGCTATCAACTTCGCACGCCGCTCACAACGATTTCAGGCTATGCTGATTTCTTGCAAAATGGCGGTGCGGGCGAAATGAATGATAAGCAAAGCGAATATGTTTTTGCTATTCAAAGCGCGTCTGAAGATCTCGCCAAAATCATTGATGATATTTTAGATATTGCGGCGATTGAAGCCAATGTCCTCGATCTCGATTTGGGTGATGTCGATGTCTATGACGTGCTGTCTCATGCCTTGGACTATGTCGCGACAAAAGCGGAAGATACGAAAATCTCTATGGAGTTGGATTGCGCACCCGATATTGGGGTCATTCGTGCTGATGAGACGCGAATTAAACAGGTCGTTTATAATCTGCTGTCTAATGCGTTACGCTTTACCAAACCGGGTGGTTTGATCTTGCTTGGCGGCAAGCGCGCACCGGGCGGAGGCGTCCAGATTTGGGTCAAAGATGACGGTGTTGGCATCCCCTCCGAGAAGCAAAGCCAGGTCTTTGAAAGCTTTGAGAGCTCACGTGGCGGTGCGGGGCTAGGTCTGGCGCTGGTGCAGCGGTTTGTCGAACGTCATGGTGGATGGGTAGAACTCGAAAGCGACGAAGGTCAAGGCACGCACGTAACTTGCTACCTTCCGAAAGAAGCCGCCATAGATGCGGGCCATCCGGAGCTGTTTGAGGGGTAAGACTGAAATTCAGTCCGGGGGATTGAATTTCAGTCGAACATATTTGTAAGGGTTGCGAAGTCAGCGTTCGCAGCAAACTCTACTGACTTTCGGGCGTGCTCACTTCAATACCGTCCAACTCGTCATTCATCAAAATTTGACAGCTGAGACGTGAGTTATCTTGAACGGCTTCGGCGAAATCGAGCATGGAGTCTTCCATGTCGTCTTTCTCTTTTAACTTGGAGAGATGTGCTTCCCCGATATAAACATGGCATGTCGCACAGGCGCAGGCGCCGCCGCAATCCGCATCAATGCCGGGAACCATATTTTGCACCGCGGCTTCCATAACAGATGTGCCGTTTTTGGCCTCAACTTCACGGCGTTCACCAGCGTGGTCGATAAAGATGATTTTAGGCATGGAAAGCTCTCATTACGGATGAATGTGTTCATGGATTATCTAAGCGCTTGCACCGCGATTGCAAGGCGCTAGACCTGTATCCATGAAACAGATTTCTGTGACAAATGAAGTCGAAATGCTGGCATTAGGTGCGCAATTGGGCAGAGCTTTGCGGTCGGGCGATATTGTCACTTTATCCGGTGGTCTGGGAGCCGGGAAAACGACGTTAGCGCGCGGATTGGTGCAAAGTGTTTTGCCACATGAAACTGTGCCATCGCCGACCTATACGCTTGTGCAGACTTACGATTTCCCCGATTTTACGCTCTGGCATTGTGATCTCTACCGATTGGAACATCCTGACGAGGCCTATGAATTGGGCCTGATGGATGCGATGGGCGAAGATGTGTGTTTGTTGGAGTGGCCGGACAGATTGGGAGGCCTGCTACCTGAAAACACTCTGAAAATTGACATTGCGTTTGAAGGCGACGGACGCGTCGTCAAGTTGTCCGGATGGGATGATCGTGATGTCTGATCGCTTCAGTGAACGCACAGCTTTTATCGCATCTGCAGGGTGGGGAGACGCCGCGATCAATGCCTTTCCGGGCGATGCCTCTTCGCGCCAATATTTCCGTCTGACGAGAGGTGAAGAGGTAGCCGTTCTGATGGACGCGCCGCGCGGTGCAGAGACAGCGGCTGAACCTGAAGGCGCAACCGTGGCAGAACGTGAAGCTCTTGGGTATAATGCGGTGGCGCGTTTGGCGGGGCCGGAGCCTGCGGCTTTTGCCGCAATTTCAAATGCGCTGACCATACGCGGTTTTTCTGCGCCGAAAATTCTAGCAGCCGATTTGGATGCTGGATTGCTCTTGCTCGAAGACTTTGGACAATCCGTTTACGCCAAAGTGATTGAAACCGATCCGCAGATGGAAGCTCCGCTTTATGAAGCGGCAGTAGAATGTCTTGCTGAGATCTATCGCAGCTCTTTCCCCGCGCAGCTTGCCTATGGCGATGCGACGTGGCGGGTCCGGGAATATGATGAAACCGCCTTATGGGCTGAAACCCATTTGTTCTTGGATTGGTATGCTGTCGATAAAGGTGTGGAGATTTCTGGAGAGGCGAGAAAAGACTGGAATATGGTTTGGCGGCATCTTTTCAAAGTTCTGATCTCCCATGCGCCGGGCCTCGCGCTTCGAGATTTTCACGCGGAAAACCTCTTTTGGTTACCGGAACGGGACTCAGTTGGCAAAGTTGGCTTGATTGATTTCCAAGACGGCCTCTTCGTCCACCCGGCTTATGACCTTGTGAGTTTTTTAGAAGATGCCCGCCGTGATGTCTCGCCAGAGCTGGTTGATCCCTTGATTTCGCAATTTTGTGAACAGGCGAAAATTTCTGATGAGGAAGTTTTTAGGTGCGCCTATGCTGTGCTCGGCGCACAAAGAAATGCAAAAATTCTCGGTATTTTTGTCCGTCTTGCGGAGCGTGATGGAAAGCCGGCCTATCGTGAGTTAATTCCCCGCGTTCGTGCGCATTTCCTTGCGAACTTGCAACATAGATATGTGCGGGGTTTGCGACATTGGTTTGAGAAATATATGCCCGAGGAGCTGTTATGATCACAACGGCAATGGTTCTCGCTGCGGGGCACGGCACACGGATGCGCCCGCTCACCAATGATCGTGCTAAAGCGATGGTTGAGGTCGGGGGCAAGCCTCTCATTGATCATATGCTGGACCGATTGGAAGAGGCGGGTGTTCAGCGCGCAGTCGTCAATGTCCACGCCCATGCCGACCATTTGGAAGCGCATTTGAAGCACCGGACGTCCGGGCCGGAAATTATAATTTCTGATGAACGTGACGAATTATTGGAAACTGGCGGAGGCGTTGTGAAAGCCCTCCCATTGCTCGGTGAAGATCCTATTCTTATTTGTAATATCGACGCGATTTGGCAGGAAACGGGTGCGCCCATTATCCCGTCCCTAATGGCGCGTTGGGATTCAGACATCATGGATGACCTTCTACTTCTCGCGCCGATTGAACGGACATTAGGATATGAGGGACAGGGTGATTTTTTATTTCGGCACGATGGTCATTTAGATTGGCGCGGAGAACGAGAACGCGCGCCATATATTTATGCGGGCGTGCAAATCATGAAACTGGATCATATTCGCAAGGAGGCGCAGGTTCCGTTCACGCGAAAGAAGATCTGGTATAAAACCGTCGCCGAAGGCACGGCCTATGGGCATCCATTGGATGGATTCTGGATGCATGTGGGTGATCCACAGGCCCGGGATGAAGCGGAAGCAAAATTAAAAGGATGAGTGCGCCGCATGTTTATAACATGCCGTCCGGGGTTTCGTTTCTGGATATGTTGGCCAAAGGTTTGCGTCGCCATTTCGGAGACGACCTGCAGTCCGGATTAATATTGCTGCCTACACGCCGCGCAGTTCGAGGCTTGGGCGAGGCCTTTGTGATGGCGTCAGCGGAAGACGGTGTCGGGGCTACGCTTCTCCCGCGCTTGCGCCCGCTCGCGGATATTGATCCGGAGGAGCCGCCTTTTGAACCGGGCGAATTGGTCGGGAAAGTCCGTCCTGCGATTGACGGGACTTTACGTCGGTTCGAAATGGCGCGCGTTGTCGCGGCCTATCACGAACGCGCAATGGACTTGCCCTTGGATGCAGCGACAGCGCTTGCAATGGCGGATCCGCTCTTGGCCATTCTGGATGACGCAGCCCTTGAAGAAGCCAAACTCACTGAGAGCGATGCTTGGTCGCGCTTAATGGGAGAGGCGGCGAAACATTTCCAAGACGCTGCGACGCTTTATAAAATTATTCAGAATTACTGGCCGGACCGTCTGGCCGAGTTAAATATGGAGGAGCCGCAAAGCCGCAAAGTCAAATTGTTGGATGAGTTGGTGTTTCACTGGAAAGAAAACCCGCCCGATTATCCTGTCGTAATTGCAGGTTCGACGGGTAGCTTGCGGGCCACACGTCGGCTGATGCGCGTCGTTGCAAACTTACCCCAAGGCATGGTTGTTTTACCGGGATTCCAAGCGACGGATAATGACGAAACCTGGAACTCTATTGATGAGCAGCATCCGCAATATGCGATGAAGTTGTTGATCGAAAGCCTGGATGTTGATCGGGCGGATATCCGAAATTTTGTCACGGATATCGCTGGCCAAACGGCTAAAGATAAAAATCGTTTGGCCCGCACACGCGTTTTGGAAGAAGCCTTGGTGCCGGCCTCGCGCACGGCTGACTGGTTGGCGCGGATTGAAAAACTCGAAACCGATTTCGGTAAAATTATTTTTGATGAGGCTCTTGAAGACTTGTCCCTCATTGAGGCCCGATCTGACGCGGAAGAGGCGTTGGCGATTGCGCTGATTATGCGCGAAGCGCTGGAAATTCCTTTGAAAACGGCCGCACTCGTCACACCGGATCAGGCCTTGGCAAGACGTGTCCGTGCGCGACTGGCGCGTTGGGACGTTGATGTCGATATGTCCCAAGGCGAACCGCTTGCGGAAACCGCGATAGGCGTCTTTTTGGACGCTGTTTTGAAGGTGTCGCAAAATCCGGAGGCTCCGTTGGAAAAGGCGGTCTTGTTTCGACAAGGCTTTACAAGCCTCGGCCAAACGCATGATCAGGTTCTGGATATCTGGAACAGAGTCGAAAAGGCGATATATCGTGTCGAAATTCGACCGGATGAGCCGGATCAACCTTTGGCCCCAATTGAAGAGGCATTGCTACAAGCCCTGCGGCCTTTGATAGAACTGCACGGACAAGCCTCTGCACCGGTCTGGGCCTCGGCACTGATTGCGGCCTCTGAACACATAGCCACTGCTTCAGACCATCACGGAAGCCATTATCTCTGGCGGGGACAGGCCGGGGAACAAGCCGCTAGATTGCTGGAACATATAATTGTTTATGGCGATAACTTGCCCGATGTGGATGCCGTCGGGTTCTCTCGACTTATGCGACAACTCATGACCGGTATTGTTGTCCGCCCGCGTGGGGGAACCCATCCAAGGCTTTCTATTTTGGGCCCTCTCGAAGCGCGTATGTTGGATGCGGATGTCATCATTCTCGGTGGCCTCAATGAAAGTGTTTGGCCCGCCACACCGTCGCCCGGTCCATTTCTCTCGCGCGGTATGCGGCGCGATATGAAACTTTCCTTGCCGGAAAGACGCTATGGCTTGGCGGCGCATGATTTCTTTGAATTGGCGTCTAATGAGACTGTTTATTTGACGCGGTCAAAGCGATCTGATTCTGGTCCAACCATCGCATCCCGTTGGGTCTGGCGACTGAAAACGCTGCTGCAAGGGGCCGTCGGTAAAGACGGTGTCAAAGCGCGATTGGGAACAGCGGATCATTATTTAACACTGGCGCAAACATTGGACTATATATCAGCCGAAACTGTTACACCTGCCAAACCACCCAAACCCATGCCGCCAAAAGATAAGCGATGGGGGAGTGAAAAAGGGCGGAGTTTATCCATCACGGAAGTCAAAACTTTCATCCGTGACCCCTATTCAATTTATGGAAAGCACGTCCTCGGACTTAAACGCCTAAAGGATTTAGGTCATGAAAACGGGGCCTCTGAATTTGGTTCAGCTATTCATCTGGGGATCGAGAATTTCCTAAATGAAAACCAAGCTCCTTTTACAGAAGCCGATGATGACGGTCTTATCCAAGCATTTGAGGCCGCGTTCGACCTCTATGGATATAGCGTTGAAGTCATTGCCAAAGAGAAAGCCCGATTCAAATCTATCGCAGAAGGTCTGCGGCTCGAAATGAACAAACGGACTGCGGATGGTTACCGTCAAGAAGGATTAGAGGTCTGGGGTGAGGCGACCATTCCGGACCGCGATTTTACTGTGCGCGGGAAAATGGATTATGTTGAGCGCGGTATCGATGGATATGGATTCGTTGACTTTAAAACGGGCAATCCGGCCAGTGATGCCGAAGTCGCGGCCGGGTTCGATCCTCAACTTCCCTTGGCGGCCTTCATCCTCAGGGAAGGCGGATTGAAAGGGCATAAACCTGCGGAGACGTCACGCCTTGGATATATGCGGGTGAAGGGTTCAAATGGCGATTTCAAATATAACCCATTGGGAAAGAAAAAGCCTATAGACATCTTACTTGATGAGAGCGTCGAAACCCTCACCAAATTGATCGATCGATTTGATAATCCGTTGACGCCTTATGAGTCTCAAGTCCGGTCGAAATATACGAATAGCTGGTCCGATTTTGATGATCTGGCGCGACGCGGTGAATGGGCGGGTATGAATGGGGGCGAGGGCGATGCCTAAATCCTTGTCCGAGATGACACCCTTGGAAAAAGCCAGCCATGCGCAGCGTATGGCGGCTGATCCATCCGGCACGCGTTTAGCGGCTGCGAATGCGGGGTCCGGAAAAACCCGTGTTCTGGTTGACCGCGTTTCCCGCATATTGCTGGGTGGGACCGAGCCTGAGGACATTCTCTGCCTGACCTATACAAAAGCGGCTGCGTCAGAAATGCAGGAACGCCTGTTCGCGACATTGGGAGGGTGGTCGGTTCTCAATGATAAGGCTTTGCGGGATGATCTCACGCATTTATTTGGACAATCTCCCGACAGTCTCACACCACCCGTGGAACTGACGAAAGCGCGGGAATTGTTCGCGAAAGCGTTGGAAACACCGGAAGGCCTCAAGGTTCAAACCATCCATGCCTTTTGCGAACGCATCTTATCGCGCTTTCCAATTGAAGCCGGTATTTTACCGGGTTTCGAACCATTGGATGACGTCGAGATGGCAGCTCTGCGTGCAGAGGTCGAGACGCAAATCCTGCGTGAAGGGATGAGCGAACCGGATGCTAATATCGCCAAAGCTTTGAGTCATTTGACCTTGGAGCGGGCAGATGCATCTTTGGACGAGTTGTTCCAGTGGATGGCATTTAATCCGCAAAAAATATCCGCTTGGGCATCACAGGGTCTGGACAGTCTGGCCAAACATTTGAAGCTCGGTGACCAGCGCGATCGTTTGAAAATTGCTGAGAGCCTTTGGAATAGGATTAACCGTGTTAAAATGCAGGCCGTATCCGCCGCGCTCAAAACGGGCGGAGCAAATGATCTAAAGCGAGGCGTGATTTTTGATAAGGCTCTTACTGCCTCCGACGCACTTTCCGGATTGCGGCATCTAACAGGCCTCTATCTAACGC
>CAYZGF010000022.1:0-16148 GCA_964477595.1 uncultured Algimonas sp. | reverse complement strand
TTGGCGAGGATGAAGGACAGGATCGTTCCGCCGATACCACCTGACACGACGCCGCCCAAAATGCTTGAGACGTTTAAGGCCGCTCCGTCTGCCGGGCTGGCGAAGACGCCTTCCAATCCCGGAATCATCGGTGCGAGGGCCGCGAGCCCTGTTCCGCCAACAATACCTGTCAACATTTGTGCGCCTTTACCCATGCTGGAATTTGTTAATTTCCCACCGAGCAATCCGCCGCCGCCGCCACTCAGCAGTCCAAGTCCTAAGCTAACTAAATCCATAATATTTCCCCAATATTTTACGACGGCACTTGATGTGCGGTCTCCCGAAAGTTTGGGCGTTAAACAATTGTTAAGCAAGTCAATATGTCGCATTTCACTTACCTTAACGTGCAAGCAAGGCGTTCAAACATAAAAGTTCTTGCTTTGTTCACTTCATTCTGTTTGTTTAAGTCGCACAGAACAGAATTTGAGACCTCATGGTTGCCCGCATCACAACAGTCGCATTTCAAGGTACAGAGGCCAGACGGGTTGATGTTCAGGTGCAAGTTGTGTCCGGCGGCAAGCAGGTTTTCAACGTTGTCGGTTTGGCGGATAAGTCAGTGTCAGAAGCGCGCGACCGAGTGCGCGCGGCCTTTGTCTCTCTGGGTCTCCATCTGCCGGGAAAGCGTATCACGATTAATCTGGCCCCGGCAGACCTTCCGAAAGAGGGTGCGCATTATGATCTGCCCATCGCGATTGGTTTACTGGCCGCCATTGGCGCGATCCCGGCAGATGCGGTTGAAGGCTTTGCGGCGATTGGTGAGTTAAGCTTGGACGGTACAATTTGTGCGGTTCCCGGCGCTCTGCCTGCGGCTGTTATGGCCAATAGCCATGATCTTGGATTGATTTGCCCTGAGCCCAATGGGGCAGAGGCGGCGTGGGCAGGGGAGCTTCCTCTGCTCGCGCCGCAAACTTTGGTGCAACTCATCAATCATTTTAAAGGTACGCAAGTTCTCAGCCGCCCTGTCGCCGGGCAAATGGTTGAACCGGATAGCGCTTTGGACATGCGGGATGTTCGCGGACAGGAAACGGCGAAACGGGCCCTCGAAGTCGCCGCTGCCGGTGGGCATAATCTCCTCATGGTTGGACCGCCGGGCTCCGGTAAATCCATGTTGGCGGCACGCATGCCCGGGCTTTTACCGCCATTGGCCGCAAATGAATTGCTGGATGTCTCCATGGTGCATTCGGTTGCGGGGCTATTACACAAGGGTGAGTTATCTCGCGCGCGACCTTTCAGGTCACCCCACCATTCTGCCAGTATGGCGGCCATGGTCGGCGGTGGGGCGAAAGCCAAACCGGGTGAGGCGTCACTGGCCCATCGCGGGGTTTTGTTCTTGGATGAGCTTCCGGAATTTACAGCACAAGTCTTGGACAGCCTGCGTCAACCTCTCGAAACGGGTGAAATTTCCGTCGCCCGTGCCAATGCCCATGTGTCTTATCCCGCGAGGTTTCAGTTAATCGCGGCGATGAATCCTTGCCGCTGCGGGACGGCGGGCGCAGACGGCATTGCCTGTCGACGCGGTACGCGCTGCGCTGCTGATTATCAGGCCCGCGTCTCCGGCCCGTTTATGGACCGTATTGATATCCAGATTGATGTGCCTGCCGTGACCCCGGCGGATTTGGCCTTGCCGCCTGCATCGGAAGGCACGGCTGAAATTGCTGCCCGTGTTGCGGCGGCCCGTTTGCTCCAAATGGACCGTAATGAAGGCGTCGTAAATGCCGCGCTCAGCCAAGTGATGTTAGAGAAAGTGTCAGCGCCTGATGCGGACGGCCAAAAACTTCTCATTCAAGCGGCAGAAACCCTGGGTCTGACCGCGCGGGGTTATCATCGTATCTTGCGCGTTGCGCGAACACTGGCTGATTTGGCCGGATCAGAGACGGTTCACCGTCTACATATTGCGGAAGCCTTGTCTCACCGACGGGCAAGAACAGGGCTTATTGCGGGGCAGTCCCCGGCTGTTTCTGCCTCCCGCACCCCTCGAAATCCGTTTTATAGTTAAGGGTATTCCGGTTTTTGGCCCCCTAAAACCTTAACAGAACCTTCCAAAAAAACGCTTAAAAGCGTTGATTTTGCAGCCCTCGGTAACCGTTCTTTTAGATTAGCCCCCCAAAAGAGTGGCAACGCCTTAACCATAACTACGCCCCGATTCGTGGGTTTGGTTTGTGGATGGGGCAATTTTGAGGATGATCCATGTCACCAGACGACATTTTTGCGGCGCAATTCTGGCCTTGGCCTGATCCGGCAATCAAACGAGATGCACAAGGGCGTGTCCTCTTTGTAAATGCCGCTTTCCTTGCGCTTTATGGCGGTCAGGTTGAAAATTGGCGTGGCAATGCCATTGGCGGTTGGCCTGCGCCACAAGCCGGAGGCTCTGCGCCTTATAGATTTGAAACGCGGTTACCGGGGGCTGATGGGTCTGAACAAGTCTATGATTGGATGGAACAGAGTTTGGCCGACGGCAATGCTTTCGCTTTGGCGCGAAATGTCACCGTCTTTACCCACGCCCCGCAGCCTGACCCAACGCAAAGTGCCGTCCCGGAACAACAGCCTGCTCAGTCAGCAGCCCAAGAACCGGTATTTGAAGAAACACCTACGCAACATGTTCCGAGCTATGATCCTGAACCAAGCTTCGCGGAAGTTCAGCCAACCCAAGTTGAAGAGCCTATTCAGCCAATTGCGGAAACGGAAGTTTTTGAGGCGCCCGCTATTCCGGATGTTCCAATGCTACAGGCGGAGGCACCTTCAATTCCGGTTCCACAGATCGACATCCCTGAAATCGATATTCCGTCTGATGCAGATTACGCTTTGACTGAGACAGCAGAGCAGGTTTCGGCTGCTCCGCAGCCACCCTTGCCAGAACCAGATCTTGTCGAGGCCCCCCGTGAATTTGAACGGCGGGCGCTTCCAATTGAAGATGAGTCCGCAGTTCTCGGAAATAACTGGCGGGACGCTGTGATTGCGAAAGCCGTCGGTGCAGAAGATGCAGCACCCGAAGGACAAACAAATATGGGCGCGGAAAACCCGGCGCCTGAGGCTGCGCCCCAGGCGGAAGGCGGTCCAATTCGTATTCTTTTGGCCGAAGATAATGCGATTAACGCCCTGCTCACGCGCACACTCCTTGAAGCCGAAGGCCATACTGTCGATACGGTAGAGGACGGCGCACTCGCTGTCGAAGCCATGAAAACGGCCAGCTATGATCTGATCTTTATGGATATGCGTATGCCGAATATGGACGGTCTGGAAGCGACACGTAAAATCCGTACGCTCTCAAATGTCAGCCGCACACTGCCCATCATCGCTCTAACGGCAAATGCTTTTGATGATGATCGGAATGCCTGTTTCGATTCCGGCATGAATGACTTCATGACCAAACCCGTCAGCGCTGAAGAGTTATCCGAGAAAGTCAGAGACTGGACCAGCGACGAGGCCAAAGCTCGGATGATGCAAGCGGCCTAGGTCCCGAGAATAAATCTGTTATTCCTTTAAAGGGCCGCATTGCGGCCCTTTTGTCTGCGCGCTGTCTGGGCTAGGCAGTCAGGATGGGAACAACAGAAGAAACTTTTACTAAAAAATACCCCTTTGCCGGATATGGCGAAACACTCAAAATTGCTGTCCAAAGCCCACGAAACGCGGCCATGCTCTTTTTGGGCGCGAGTGCGGGTTTGCCGATCATGCTTGTTTATCAAGTTTTATCGATTTGGATGCGCGAAGCGGAGGTGTCTCGTTCGACAATCGGTTTTTTCGTTTGGGTAGGTTTTGCCTATAGTTTGAAATTCCTTTGGGCGCCCCTCGTAGATCGTTTTCAAATTCCCGGATTTTCGGCCTGGCTCGGTAACCGTCGCGGCTGGACGCTCTTTGCGACGCTGGGCACGGCCTTGGCCATGTTTGCAATGTCTCAACAAGACCCCGCAACAGATTTACAGGCCGTCGCTGTTTGTGCTGTTCTTATCGCTTTTTCCTCGGCCACATTGGATATTTGTGTTGATGCTTGGCGAGTCGATAATGCCTCTAACGCTGAACAGGCCATGGTGAGCGCAATCTATCAACTCGGCTACCGCTTCGGCATGATCGCGGCTGTCACAGGAGGGCTGTTCTTGGCCGATATTGGCGGCTTTGGTCTCACTTATCTTGTGCTTGGCGGTTTGGCAGTAATTGGAAGCTCAACCTCACTGTGGGCACCTGATGTTTCCAAGCCGGAGCGACCTGCAATAAATCCTGTCCTGGGTTTAATTTTTGGACTGATGACGCTCGGAATTGTGTGCGGTTTAATGTGGGTGGGTTTGGCTGAAGGCGGATGGTTGCGTATCGTAATCGGGGCGATTGGCTCCGTGCTTTCAGCTATTCCGGCAGGGATTTTAGGTGGCGCTTTCACGCTGATTTTATTCATGCCATTCCTTTTGGCGGGGTGGTTCATTTCACCCTTTGGGCGCGATCAGCTAAACAGCCATGCGATATATGCTGTCCCTATTCTGGGAGATTTTGCCGATATCGTAAGACGTACAGGTGCGTGGTCATTGCTCATTCTTGCCATGGTCGTGACTTATCGTATTTCCGACACGACGATGGGTGTCATGGCGGGCCCGCTTTATATCGATTTGGGCTATGACAAGAGTACAATCGGGGCGGTAAAGGGGGCTTTTGGCATAACAATTCTAATCGTTGGCGCGTTCTGGGGTGGTTTAATGGCGATGCGCCAAGGCTTAGCGAAAGCCATGATTGTAGGTGCCGTCCTAACGGTTTTAACAAATTTGGCCTTTGCTTGGTTGGCGCAAGTAGAGACGCCGCGGGCTGCCTATTTGTTCGTCACAATTGGTGCCGATAATATTGCCGCCGGATTTGCGGGTTCCGTATTTATCGCGTTCATGTCTATTATGACGAATAAGAAAATGTCAGCGACGCAATACGCATTGCTTTCATCTCTCTTTGCTTTTTACGGAAAATCACTGGCGGGCTTTTCGGGAAAACTCGCCGACTTTGTCGGGTATGAAGCCTTTTTTGTGATCACGGCTCTGTTCGGTATCCCCGCTTTGCTTCTGACAATTTGGGCTGCCCGTTCGAAATTCACCGACGGAATTAATGATGATGGAATTCCTGCTTGGGGTCCTTTCGTGGGCTTTCGCCAAACGGATAATTCTGGCAAGTAGCTCCACATGAACGCGCCCGCAGATAAGTCACAAAAAGCTCATAAGCTCACACCGATGATGGCGCAGTTTTTGGGTATTAAAGAGGGCGTGGGGCCGGAAGCTTTGCTCTTCTACCGCATGGGTGATTTTTACGAATTATTTTTTGACGATGCTGTGCGCGCGGCGGCGGCTTTGGATATTGCGCTGACGAAGCGAGGGAAACATCTGGGCGAACCCATTCCAATGTGTGGCGTCCCCGTTCATTCGTCCGAAGTCTATTTGCAACGCCTGATCAAAAAGGGATTTCGTGTTGCCGTCTGCGAACAAACAGAAGATCCGGCAGAGGCGAAAAAGCGCGGTTCAAAATCCGTTGTCCGGCGGGAAGTTGTTCGTCTGGTGACACCGGGGACTTTGACGGAGGATTCACTCCTTGATGCACGTGGGTCAAATCTCATTCTGGCCGTCGCTCGAACGCCCGCCGGTGATCATGGTCTGGCTTGGGCCGATGTGTCAGACGGGACGTTTAAGACATCTGCTTCATCTGCCAAAGACCTGCCAGCTCAACTCGCCGCGCTGAGCCCGAGAGAGCTTGTTCTACCTGAAGGGCTGTACCGCGATGCGGAGGCCATGTCGGCCCTGTCTCTGGACGGCATCGCTCTCACGCCACAGCCAGAAACCAAGTTCGATATACGCTCCGGCGAAAGACGATTGGCGGAGCGGTTTAAAGTCGGTGAGCTGGAGGGTTTGGGGGATTTCTCAAAGGCTGAAATTTCAGCCGCCGGCGCTTTGCTGGATTATTTGACACTGACCCAAGCGGGTGCGCCCGTTCAGCTTTCTGCGCCCAAAGCGTCAAAGACGAGCGGCTATTTAGCGATTGATCCTGCGACGCGGGCCAGTCTTGAGATTGACCGAACGCAAAAAGGCGCGCGGTCCGGATCGCTTTTGTCAGTCATTGACAGAACCGTCACGGGGCCAGGTGCACGTGAATTATCGGCACGCTTAAATCGCCCCCTTTTGGATGTAGCAGCCATCAACCAACGCTTGGACGCGGTCTCCTTTTTCAAAACGGAAGAGTTTCTGCGTCAAAGCTTGCGCGGTCATTTGCGCGGCGCGGGTGATATGGCGCGTGCAGCCTCCCGTTTGGCGTTGGGGCGCGGAGGTCCGCGTGACCTCCAGGCTTTGGCAAATACGCTGAAGCTTTGCGAAACAATTGTCGCAGGCTTCGCTGAAAAACCAAACCTCAAACCG
This sequence comes from uncultured Algimonas sp., assembly GCA_964477595.1. Taxonomy (GTDB): domain Bacteria; phylum Pseudomonadota; class Alphaproteobacteria; order Caulobacterales; family Maricaulaceae; genus Litorimonas. Next base: position 9,741 of record CAYZGF010000022.1, on the reverse strand, counting down.
CCTGTCGCGGTGGAAGCGGCCTTACAAGGCATCAGCCTTTCAAATAAAACCGAGATTGCTGTACTCGTTCGTGATCTAGTGAAAGCCCTCCAGTCTGACGTACCTATGTTAGCCCGCGATGGCGGTTTTGTGGCGACAGGGTGGTCGCCCGAAATTGATAAATTAAAAACACTGCGCGATGATTCCCGTCGTCTGATCGCCGGACTGCAAGGCAATTATGCCAAGCTGGCTGACGTTCCAACTCTCAAGATCAAACATAATAATGTGCTTGGATATTTTGTCGAAGTGACACCCAAACATGCCGACACGATGTTATCCAAAGGGCCGGACAGCCCCTTTATTCACAAACAGACTTTGGTGTCAGGGGTCCGGTTCACGACCGTTGAGCTGGCGGAACTCGACAGCCAGATCGCAAGCGCAGCAGAGCGTGTCACTGCCTTGGAAATTGATGTCTTTAACGGCTTCGTTGAAAGGGTCACGACACATGTTGAGATCATCCGGCAAATGGCGGTCTGTTTGGCACAATTAGATGTCGAAAGCGCATGGGCCGTATGGGCCGAAGAAACCCGCGCAATTCGCCCAATCATGTCGGACGGTCCGGACTTTAAAATAGAGGGTGGGCGTCACCCCGTTGTGGAAGAGGCCCTGCGAAAATCAGGTGCGCCGGCTTTCACGTCAAATGATTGCGCTCTGTCATCCGATGCAAAAACGGCCCCGCGCCTGACGCTGATTACCGGACCGAATATGGCGGGTAAATCCACCTATCTTCGGCAAAATGCGCTCATGTTTATTTTGGCCCAATCCGGCGGATATGTTCCCGCGACCAAGGCAGAGATTGGCGTGGCGGATCAACTCTTCTCGCGTGTCGGCGCGTCTGACGATTTGTCCAAAGGCCGTTCTACCTTTATGACAGAAATGATCGAAACGGCCGCGATCCTCAATCAAGCAACGGATCGCAGTTTTGTCATCTTGGATGAAATCGGGCGCGGCACATCGACTTTTGACGGCTTGTCCATTGCGTGGGCGAGTGTTGAGCACTTACTGACAGTGAATAAATCCCGTGCGCTTTTTGCGACGCATTACCATGAGTTGACGGAATTGATTGACGGTTTGGACGGCGCAGAAAATGCGTCTTTACGCGCCAAAGAATGGGACGGCGATCTGGTATTTTTACATGATGTAAAACCCGGTGCCGCCGACCGGTCTTATGGTGTTCAAGTTGCCAAGCTGGCCGGATTGCCGATCGCAGCGGTGGAACGTGCCCGTGCAGTTTTGGAACGGCTCGAAACTGATTCTGTCAATGCAGCGTCGGCACCCGTTGGGCTGCCTTTATTCACGGCGGCCGTCGCCGCCCCTGCAAAGCCGAGTGAGCTGGACTTAGCTTTGGCCAGGCTTGACGTTGATAATCTATCGCCCCGCCAAGCGCTCGATCTGCTCTATGAGCTGAACGGCAAAGCGAAAGATAAGACAGGATAATCATGGCCCGCGCTGTACAAAATATGGACCGCATTCCAAACCGGGCAACCGCTCCCGATACGGGGTTTACTCTGGAAAATCTGTCCACCGAATTGGATGATTTGGCACAAGCGGGCGGCGATAATTTACGCACTGAAATTCTGACTCATCTAAAAACCCGTCTGACATCGGCCAAGGATTTTGCAAGACAGCGTTTTGAACGCGGACGTTTAGACGGCTTGGAAACGGCACGCGTGTTGGCTGCCATCCATGATAATATTGTGAAATCACTTTGGAATTTTACGACGCAACATATTGTCGTGGCTGAAAACCCAACCGAAGCCGAACGTATCTCGCTCTGCGCAGTTGGGGGATATGGGCGCGGGGAAATGGCGCCCGAATCCGATGTCGATCTTTTATTTCTAACGACGGATAAGACAGACTCTGATTATTCTGAAAAACTCACAGAATATATTCTCTACATGCTCTGGGATTTGGGTTTGAAAGTCGGGCATGCGTCCAGAACCGTTGACCAATGTTTGAAGCTGGCCAAAGAAGACCAGACCATTTTGACCAGCCTGCTGGATGTACGCCATCTGGCCGGTGATGAGGATTTATCGGAAGAGCTTTACCGCCAATTTCGAAAAACCATTACGCGCGGTAAGGGTCGCGCCTATATTTCCGCGAAACTGGCAGAGCGCGACACACGGCATTCACGAGAGGGTAATTCGCGCTATGTGATTGAGCCCAATATTAAAGAAGGCAAGGGCGGGCTTCGCGACCTTCATGTGCTGTATTGGATTACGCGGTTCTTGGATCGCGACGGTAAAATCACCGATCCGCAACGCGCAATGGATTATACAAAATTAGGATTGTTTGATGAGCGGGCCGCGAAACGATTCCGGCGCGCAGCTGATTTTCTGTGGCGTACCCGCCACCATCTTCATTGGACGGCCGCTCGCCCAACAGAACAACTCAGCTTTGATATGCAAGTCCGCCTCGCGCCGAAGATGGGACATGCTGTTGACGAGGTTGAAGTTGCCGTGGAGCGCTTCATGCGGGAATATTTTACAAATGCCCGGGAAGTGGGCGCTTTGACCCGCATCGCCTGCGCGAAATTGGAAGCAGAGAAAGCCATTCGCCTCCCGAAAAGTCTGGATGCGCTTCTCCCCGGCTCTCGTCGAAATTTGAAAAACAAAGACTTCTACATTGACCACGGGCGACTGAATTTTGCGAACCCCATGACCATTCGGGAAAAACCCTCGCAGATATTGCAGCTATTTGAGACAGCGGGGCGGCGAAATATTGATATTCACCCTGATGCATTTTCGGCCATTGATTATCGCCGAAACCTCATTGATCAAGAGTTTCGCAGAAACGCAGAACATTCCGAGATTTTTCAAAAAATGCTTCTCAGCGCGAAAGCGCCCTATGCGACGCTAAAAACAATGAATGAAGCGGGCGTGTTAGGGCGTTACCTGATTGAATTTGGCGGCATTGTTTCGCGGACGCAATTTAATATGCATCATGCTTATACAGTTGATGAGCATACGCTGCGCTTGATTGATAATTATGATAATTTGGCGAAGGGCCGACTGGAGGCGGACATTCCGGTCGCGACCCGTGTGGCAAGTGAATTTGGCAAGACCCAACGCCTCACGATGATGTTGGCCTGTCTGCTTCATGATACCGGCAAAGGTAAAGGCGACCAATGTATTGAAGGTGCACAGCTTGCGCATAAGGCGTGCCGGCGTCTCGGTATATCGCAAGAGATAACGGATGATGTGGCTTGGCTCGTCAGACGTCACTTAGATATGAGCGAGACGGCGCAACGCCGTGATATTTCCGATCCGGAAACGATTGAAAATTTTGCCAAGCTCATGGGCTCGAAACGTCGGCTGGATTTGCTCTTGGTTTTGACGGTTTCTGATATCCGCTCTGTTGGCCCCGGTATCTGGAATGATTGGAAGGCGACACTCCTCCGCAGCTTATATCTGGCCACAGAGACATTTCTTGAAGGGCGCGAAGATTTAGGCCGGACCGCGAAAATCGAGTCACGAAAAGAACAGCTTTTAGAGCGTTTGCCCGAGGGTATGGCGGGGTCGATTGCGCCCATTACTGACAAATTGGCTGATGGCTATTGGCTCGGGTTTTCTATGGCGAAAATGGTGATGCATGCGCGCTTCTTCGATACATTGCTGAAATCCGGACATGATCCGGAGGTGGATAGCGCGTCAAAGATAAGGGTGAATCCGCGGCGCAATGTGACAGAGCTCTGGGTCTTAACGCGTAATCGCCCCGGATTATTCAGGGATCTTGCCCGGGCGATTACCGCCAGCGGCGCGTCTATTACGGGCGCGCGCCTGAACACCGGCAAGGACGGCTTGGTCATTAATACGTTTTACCTCTTGGGGCCCGATGGTGAAGCTTTCAGCGCAAAATCTCCACATGTGTTGGAGATTCTACGAACATCGGCACGCAAAGCTGCGCAAGGCGACACAGATGGGTTGGCTCAACCGCAGGGCCTGAAGTCACGCCGCGCGGGGGCTATTCCGGTGACGGCGAAAGTGCGCTTTCCTGAAACAGAAACATCTGACACTTGCATCATTGAGGTTCAGGGGCGGGATCGCCCCGGTCTCCTGAGTGAGCTATCTGCATTTTTGACGGAAGCGGAATTAGATATTTCCACAGCCCATATTGAAGTCGTTGGCGCGATGGCTGTGGACGTCTTTTATGTCCGCTGTTCTGTTCTGGATGAGAAAGCCAAAAAACGCCTACGCGCGGGGCTCTTAAATATTCTGCGCGACCCGGACACAAAGTCCAAAGCGGCCTAATGCGTCTGCTCCGCTCAACGGCCATCATTGGTGCGCTGACTTTGGTCTCGCGCTTACTCGGCCTTGTGCGGGATATTCTTATTGCCCGTTTCCTCGGCGCGGGCGTTGTGTCCGATGCCTTTTTCACGGCCTTTAAACTTCCCAATGTGTTTCGCCGTATGTTTGCGGAAGGCGCCTTTAATGCAGCTTTTGTCCCGCTCTACGCCAAACGCATAGAGCAAGACGGAGAGACCGCTGCCGATGGTTTCGCCTCTGAAGCGGCGGCCTGGTTGTTTGCTGTGGTCGCCTTTTTGGTGATCGCTTTCGAGCTGACCATGCCGTGGTCGTTAAACATTATTGGTTTTGGTTTGGATAAAACGCCCGGCGAAAATGGGATTACGCCTTATGATTTGGCGGTCCTCTATGCGTGGCTGACCATGCCGTATTTGCTGTTTATGTCCATGACAGCCTTGTTCTCCGGCGTGCTCAATACGCGAAATCATTTTGCGCTTGCCGCAGGCGTTCCGATTGTTCTGAATGTCTTAATGATCGGGACGTTGGTCCTGTCGGGTGGCTTGGAGTGGTCCCAGCGAGATATTGGGCTGGCTCTATCCGGTGCAATCACGCTGTCGGGCGCCGTTCAAATGGCACTTGTTATTTGGGGGTGTCGCAAAGCGGGTGTTAAATTTGGATTCCGTCGTCCGCGCTTTACGCCGGGTGTGCGCCGTCTCGTTACCTTGGGTATCCCGGGTATCATCAGCGCAGGCATTACACAGATTAATCTTCTGGTTAGTCATGCGATTGCGACGACCCAAACCAGCGCGGCCAGTTGGCTGACCTATGCGGACAGATTATATCAATTGCCATTGGGTATGATTGGTATTGCGATGGGGGTTGCTTTGCTGCCGACCTTATCCCGCTCTATTCGCGCGGGTCGTGAGGCGGATGCGAAGACAACATTAAACCGAGGCATAGAAATCTCGCTCTTCCTCACTCTGCCGGCAGCTGTTGCACTTTACATCATTCCGGAATTTCTGATTTCAGGCATATATCAACGCGGGGCCTTCACATCTGACACGACGCTTCAAGTCGCGAAAGCTTTGCGTTGGTTTGCTTTGGGACTGCCGGGCTTTGTCCTGCTGAAGGTTCTTACCCCTGCCTTTTTCGCGCGGGAAAATACGCGGACGCCGATGATATGGGCCGGGATTTCCGCTGTTCTGAATCTGTCGCTCGGATATGCATTATTCGTCACAATTGGCTTTGAAGGTCTCGCGCTTGCGACATCGATTGCGGCTTGGGTCAATGTGATCGGCTTATACTTTCTTTTACTGCGCTCACGCGATTTAACCCCGGATGCGCGCCTCAAGAAACATCTCCCCCGTGTTTTATTGGCCAGTGCTGTCATGGGTGCGGGGCTTTGGTGGGGCCAAGACTATTTCCCGGAATTGGGCGCTTCGAATATTTTGATGGACTTTGCCTGGTTGATATTGGTTTCAGGGGCGGGCGCAATTCTGTATGCCGTCGCGGCTACCCTCTTGCGGGCCTATGACCTCGCCGATATAGGCAGGGCGTTTTCTAAATCTGCCCCAAAGGCATAAGCCATGTCCGAACAAAATACTGCGTCCTATTCCGGTCCTGACCGTGTGTTTTCCGGTGTGCAGCCCTCCGGCTCGCTCCATCTTGGAAATTATCTTGGCGCTTTGAAGAAATTTGCGAAATTGCAGCACGAGCATGACTGCGTTTTTTGTATCGTCGACTTGCACGCGATTACCGTGCCCCAAGACCCGACAAAGCTGGCCGATCAAACCCGCGAGATCGCAGCCGCCTATTTTGCCTCAGGCGTCGATCCCAAAAAGGCCATCGTTTATGCGCAATCTTCCGTTCGGGCGCATACTGAATTGGCGTGGTATTTTAACTGCGTTGCACGGACCGGCTGGTTGAACCGCATGACGCAGTTCAAAGATAAAGCCGGGAAAAATGCGGAGAAAGCCAGTGTTGGCCTCTATACCTATCCGGTTCTTCAAGCCGCTGATATTCTGGCCTTTAAAGGCACGCATGTTCCCGTTGGCGAAGATCAAAAACAACATCTCGAATTGTCCCGGGATATTGCGCAAAAATTCAATCATGATTTCGATGCACCAGATTTCTTCCCCCTGCCGGAACCTCTGATTAAAGGTCCCGGTGCGAAGGTGATGTCTTTGCGCGACGGTACAAAGAAAATGTCAAAGTCTGATCCGTCTGATGCATCGCGGATTAATTTGACAGACACCCCTGACCAGATTGCGAAAAAAGTCCGGAAAGCCAAAACAGATGCGGGATCAGTACCTGCCTCCGCTGAAGAGATGGAAGGCCGTCCCGACATCGCAAACCTGATTGGTATTTATGCCGCATTATCGGAAAGGTCGGAAGCGGATATCATGAATGATCATGGCGGTAGCCAATTTGGTCCGTTCAAAGCGGCATTGGCGGAAGTGGCGGTCGAGTCATTGCGCCCTGTGACGGAATTGATGAACCGTTATTTGGCAGCGCCGGATGAGATTGATGCGATTTTGTCCAAGGCAGGTGATGATGCCGCAGCAATCGCTGATCCGATCGTTGCGGATGTGCGTAAAATTATTGGATTTAGAGGAGCGTAAAATGCGCCGTATTTTAATTTCACTGTCTGCTTTGGCCTTGGTCGCCTGCGGTGAGCATACGCATCCGGGTGAGGGCGTTGAAATTTCAAATGCGCGCATAAATCCACCCCTTCCCGGACAAAGCACAGGTGTCGCTTTTATGGACCTCATTAATTACGGCGATGAAGACCGTCTTCTGGCCATCACATCTTCCGCCAGTGACCGGATCGAACTTCATACTCATTTGAATGAGGACGGTGTCATGAAAATGCGGCGCGTGGACGGTATTGAGCTGCCGCATGATAAGCCTGTCGCCCTAAAGCCCGGTAGCTATCATGTCATGATGTTCGACGCGGATTTGGCTGTAGGAGATGAAGTCGTCCTTACGCTGGATTTTGAAACTGCGGATGATCTAACTGTGGTTGCGCCCGTTATGCTGCGGGGCGAAATGAAAAGCGGCGATAAAGACCATGGCAGCCATTCCGGGCATTAGTGATCTTTTGATATCCGCTTAGGAACAATTTTTCGACTGCTCCGTTAAGTTTAAAAGGAGCGTTTTATGTCACAGTCTACTTTGCCGGAATATTCGGATTATGAAAATCCAGCTGCACTGGCCAATGATGAAAGCCTATCGGTTTCAGAACGCATTCGCATTCTGGAATGTTGGGTGGAAGATGAGGAGCAACTTTGTATCGCCGCCTCTGAAGGTATGACGGGCGGCACGGAAAGTAATTTGAAGGCCGCTCAAAAAGCTTTGAACAGCCTGCTTTAGAATTTGTGAGCCAGTCTAATTAAAGCTCAATTCTTCAGCAGCACCAGCCTTTTTTATGCGGTTCAGTTCGGCGCGGAAATTTTCATATCTCTCACGGGTGGAGGGGTGAGAACTCTCAGCCAGTGTCCCGCCTTCATGCGGGTGATTTGCAGTTCTCCAATAGGCGACTGCGGCATCAATATCATATCCCGCCCGCGCCATGAGGACGAGGGCCATGCGGTCCGCTTCTAATTCAAGAGTTTGGCTCGGCACCATTTCCGTATGACCTGCAATGACATGTGCCATTTCATGCGCAATGACGAGGGCAAGATTGGTGTCATCCGGAACAGAGCGCATCAGGGCAGAGGTGATTAAAACATCCGTTCCGTCCGTATGTCCGTTTACGTCATTTGAAAACACGACTTTGGAAGGAATATCACAGGCTGTGTCGGGACGAATGCGGGCCAAAAACTCTTGCCCGTTTTCAGTCCGAATATTGACTTTGGATAAGACGCTTTCAAATCCGTTCCGCAGCACGGCCCGATTATATGTCTCCATCAAGTCTTTCGAGCTGATGGGATTCCCGTTCACTGCCACGATCTGATCACCCGGCTCAATCCGCGCTTTTTCTGCCGATGTATTGGGACGAACAGCCCGGACATAAAGGCCGCCGGATTTCACACCTAACAGCGCTTCCGCCATTGGCTGTACTGGCTTGGGGTAATCTTCCAGTTTGTGAATTGTAAAGCCCGGATCGCGTCGCGTCTTCGGACAAAGCTTGGCATTTTTTAACCGCAAGGGAGCCGCCACGCGCGCCAGCCGGAGGTTAAAATCCTGATATTCTGACAAGACGTCTTCAAAAGTCGTATCCGCAGGACGGCTTTCAATTGTGCCTACGGGGTCCGCTGCGGTCTCCATATCCGGCGCAGCTGAGCTTTCTGAACAGCCCGTGACTAGAATAGCCGCAAGGGCAAGGCATCTGATCAACTGTCTGATGGTTCGCCTCCCGTGATGAAGTTTGGCAATAAAGGCTCGCCCGCTTTCTGCTTGGCTAAAATTTCTTCTCGCGCGGCCTGAATGCGTAAATACCGGTCCGGAAATGTGGGGTGGGTTTTGGCGCGATTAATGCTTTTCGGTGCGACCTTTGCCAAGCGCTGCCAAAAATCCTCTACGCCTTCGGGTGAATATCCGGCGCGCACCAGATAATATAGACCGACATAATCGGCCTCGCTTTCAAATGGGCGTGTGTAGCGGGTCGCGCCGAAGCTTATGATAAAGTTTCCGATAACCTTTCGAATATGGCCCATGGTGTTATGCGCCAATTCATGCCCGATAATGAGCGCCAGCTCGCTATCGCTTTGCGTAAATTCCATCATGGCGGATGTGATGGTTATGTTCCGCCCATCCGCATAGGCATTAATGGCTGAACTGCTGCTGAGGCGAAGGTTATAATCGCAGGCCGTCATCGGCTGAACTTTGATAGAGATATCTTCATTGCCACGTCTGACATTGACGGTGTTATCAGCCAGAACCGTGTCCCAACTATCCCCATCCAATTTGGCAGGCTCAAGTGCATCGTTGAGGATGATATCACCGCGCCGGAAGCCCGCAAAGGCGGCCGGACTGCCATCTGCAATATGGAAAATACGGGAGGTCTCATCCGCGCCCAAAACCTGCCCAGCCGCAGAGCGCAGGCGCTTTGGATAGGATTTTAAACTATGCGTTTTCACCCCAATGGCCGCGCGGACCTTCGGACAGAGTTCGGCATTTTCCGTTAAGACAGGCCAGCCTGCATTTAAAAGCGTTGCGGCATCGGATTCGATTTTCCGTAAGGCTTCGGTTTCCTGATATTGCGTTTCCGCCGCCAGATCAGGTGCGGAAATCTCAGGCAGGCGGGTATCAAGACCTGCACAGGCGTTGAGGAGCGAAGCGCCGAGGATCAGGGATGTGAAAGCTGTAAAGCGGGCAATCATAGTGTGAACACTTTGCACAGATTGCCGCGACAGCGTCAATGTGACTTGCGCATCACAGTCACGTGTCCCACATAGCGCCTATGTTTATACAAACCGAAGATACGCCGAACCCGGCGACCCTGAAATTCCTCCCC
>CAYZGF010000021.1:6271-16542 GCA_964477595.1 uncultured Algimonas sp. | reverse complement strand
GCCGCCCGTGAATTTATCAATTCCTCACGCGGTGTTGCGATTGAGGGTGATGAGCTGAAAGTATCTTCGATCTATGATTGGTTCAAAGAGGACTTCGGCGGATCAAAATCCGAGACTTTAAAACACTTCCGCAAATATGCCGGCCCTGAATTGCTATCCGCTTTGAATGCGGGTGCGAAAATTGATGATTATGGCTATGATTGGGACCTGAACGAATAGGCCGGTTTGCGAAACGCAACGTGCCGAGAGAGATATTATGACCGAGACTGCTACATCTGAAAAACCGTCCAAGCCGATTTGGATTAAACTTTGGCCGATTTATATTATCCTTCTAGGATTAGGCATCGCCATTTCCCAAGGCTGGCATACACAGCTTAGTCCATCTGCATTGGGTGAGAACGCCGTCTATCTGAATAATTTGGTTCAAGAGAACTTTGTCCTCGTCCTTCTCGCTTTTGTTGTCATTTATATCTTGGCAACGACATTCATGGTTCCGGCCAGCGCGCTCACGATTGGCGGCGGTTTCCTATTCGGTTTGGGTGTCGGAGCACCTGCCACGGTGGTTGGCGCAACCATTGGCGCGTGTATTTTGTTCACGGCAGCGAAGTCATCTATTGGTGAAGCCTTAAAATCTATTGCGGGGCCATTCATAGGCAAAATGGAAGCCGGGTTTAACGAAAGTCCGCTCTCCTATCTATTTACGTTACGGCTTATTCCTATCTTCCCATTCGCCGTGGTGAACATTGCGCCGGCTATTCTCGGAGCGAAGTTCCGTGATTATTTTATTACGACATTGTTCGGAATTATCCCGGGCACTGTGGCTTACACCTGGATTGGTGCGGGTCTTCGCGGAACATTACTGGATGCGGCTGAAGCGGGGCAAGATGTTGATGTTGGAGCCTTGGTCGGTGCGGCCGCTAAGAACCTCATTCCTGCCTTTTTCGCATTGGCTGTCGTTGCGCTCATGCCCGCAATTTACAAAAAATTCTTCAAGAAACATAAAGCTGTCGTAGACGCGTAAGCGCTGCGGTGAGTTGAGAGAGATTTACTATGTCTACCACGAAAACTGAATATGATGTTGACCTCTGCGTGATCGGCGCAGGGTCAGCGGGATTATCCATGACCGCCGGGGCCGCCATGCTCGACCGCAATGTCCTTTTATTTGAAGGCGCCGAGATGGGCGGCGATTGTTTGAACCATGGTTGTGTCCCGTCAAAGGCGATTTTGAAAGCGGGCAAGATGGCCCAAGCCCAACGCTCCGGCCAAAAATTCGGTATCGCGCCTGTGGAACCCAAAGTCGATTGGGAAGCCGTTAAAGCGCATATCACTGACGTCATCGCGACCATTGCTCCCGTCGATTCTGTTGAGCGCTTTGAAGGTTTAGGCGCAACGGTCATTACGGAATATGCAAAGTTCGTCGATGCCAATACGGTAGAATCGGAGACAACACGTGTCCGCGCCAAACGTTTTGTCGTGGCCGTCGGCAGCCGTGCTTCCGCTCCGCCAATTCCCGGCCTGGATAAGGTCGATTATGCCACGAATGAGAATATCTTTAGTCTGGATAAATTCCCCTCACATTTGCTGGTCATCGGTGCAGGCCCGATTGGGCTGGAGATGGGGCAGACCTTCCGCCGTCTCGGTGCAGAGGTCACGATTGTGGACATCGCGCCGCCTTTGGGACGGAATGAGCCGGAACATGCGCAAGTGCTTGTGGACGCCTTGAAAGAGGAAGGCATCACATTCCATGCGCCCGCCAAAACCAAGGAAGTCCGTCAATCAAAAACGGGCGTGGAGATCGAATTAGAAGACGGCACTATCATTAAAGGCTCTCATCTTTTGGTCGCAGCCGGGCGCGCACCTGCCGTTGACGGCCTTGGCCTAGAGGCTGCGGGCATCACATTTGATCGTCGCGGAATTGATACGGATGATAATCTGCGCACGTCGAATAAAAAGGTCTATGCCGCTGGTGATGTCGCCAAAGGTATGGGCGGATTGACCCATATTGCCGGTCATCATGCGAGTTCTCTCTTCAAGAATTTCTTCATGTTACCGCAGGGCCTCAATAAAGGATTTTCAACAGCTAAAACAGACCGCATGCCGGCGGCGATTTATACCGAGCCGGAACTCGCTAATATTGGTCTGTCCGAAGCTGAAGCCCGCGCGAAATATGGTGACAAGGTTCAAGTCGCAGAATTTCATTTTGACGAAAATGATCGCGCCATCGCCGAACGCTCTACCCATGGCGGCGTGAAAGTCATCGTTGGCAAGAGAGGCAAAATTTTAGGCGGCTCAGTCGTCGGCGCTCATGCGGGCGAAATGATCCATATGCTCTCTGTCGCCATGACGGGCGGTATGAAGGCCTCTGCATTGGCTCAAATTATCTCGCCATATCCGACGCGGTCAGAAGCTGTTAAACGGGCGTGCTCCAGCTTATTTACGGACAGCTTGTTTGGACCGAAGTCAAAGGTCCGGACAGCCGCGAATTTCTGGGCGAAATTTCAATAGGCTTTTTGCCCTGCGGGCCGTAAACACCGACCATGATTGACGGGTTCATATCGCGGCGACTGTCATCCAAGCTGCTCTTGCTGACGATTGGTTTTGTCATGCTGGCGGAAATGGTGATCTTTATCCCTTCTGTTGCAAATTCGCGGCAAGATTGGCTGACTGAACGCGCACAGCAAGCGGGACTGCTGGCGCAGGCCTTGACCGGTGTGCCGGATTATGAAGCTTCCGAAGTTCTTACAGACCAGTTTATGACGGATACGGGCGTTATGTTGATGTCGGCAAAACGCGACGGCATGACGGAATTGATGCTGGGGGCACCTCCTGAGACGGCCGAAAATATTATAGAGATCGACTTACGCGACCCGCCGCGTATCCCGTCTCTTATCACGCCATTTCAGGATATTTTTTCCGACGGCCAAGATACGCTCTTGGTCACCACAAATAGTCCGGTTCCCGGACAGGATTATTTGGAGCTCCTGATACCGCGCAGTGCATTGCGCATGGAGTTACGGGAATATCTCATAAATATATTCTGGCTGTCGCTCATCATTGCGATCATCACAGGCAGTCTGATTTACCTCTCTATGTCGGCGCTTATTATCCGGCCCGTCAAACAGCTGGCAGAGGATATGACAGCCTTTCGGGAAAACCCTGAACGCCGCCGCGCAGTCCGCACGCGCCCAAAGCGCAAGGATGAAATTGGGCAGCTGGAGCGCGAGTTTATTGACTTGAAACAATCCCAACGCGCCGCTTTCCGGCAGCGTGAACGCCTCGCAAGTTTGGGGTTGGCCGTTGCCAAAATTAATCACGACCTTCGAAATGTTCTGACCTCGGCTCTCTTGATCTCCGATCGTTTATCTATGAACCCGGAGGAAAAACTCTCGGATATGGGCGAGCGACTGACACGCACGGTGGAGCGCGGAATTGGTCTGACCGAAGAAGTCATGGCCTATTCCCGTGCAGAAACCGCAGACCCGCAAATCCAAGATACGCGCATTGCTTTCACCATTGGCGAGGCGGCGGCTGACGTGATCGCGCAATTCCCGAAAACGCAATTCCGAAATATGGTCCCAACCGATTTGATGGTCCAAACCGACCCCGATCATGCTTACCGGATTTTCCACAACTTGTTCCGAAATGCGGCGCAAGCCATGGCTGCGCATTGCGAGAAAAATTGCCGTTTGCAAGTCAGTGCTGAATTGCAGGATGGTCTGGCCGAACTCCGCATTTCGGATACGGGTCCTGGATTGCCCGAGCGCGCGAAAGAAAATCTCTTCCAAGCTTTTTCCAGCGCGCAAGCCCATAGTGCCGATACAAAATCAACCGGACTCGGCTTGTCGATTTCAAAGGAACTCGCCAAGGCTCAAGGCGGTGATTTGAACCTGATGTCATCGGATGAGAGCGGAACGCGGTTCATCCTGACGCTGCCTGTATCCGTCTAATGAATTATTGTGTTTCCGCCGTGCCCTCACGTCGTGGGTCTGCCCCACCAATCAATGTGCCGTCCTCTTGACGATAGATGATATGCAAGCCAGAGATTTCACCGCCTGAGCGTCGGACCTTATGGCCGAGCCCTTCTAAGGAGGAGACGATCTCTTCCGACATGCCAAATTCCTTTGCACCGGCACCTCTGTCGATTTCATCCGTGTCTACATTGCGCAAATTTTGGGCTTCCATCCGAAGCGACCCGTTTCGTGCGATGACATTGGGCAGCTCAATAGCTTCCTGCGGGGTGAGCCCCCAATCGATCATGCCGACAATCGTTTTGGCCGTATAGGCGATGATCGAATTGCCACCGGGCGAGCCCGTTGTGAAAAGAAATTCGCCGTCAGGCGCGAAGACAATATGCGGGCTCATCGAACTGCGCGGACGTTTGCCCGGCGCGACGCGGTTCGCGATCAAAACGCCATCCGCATCTTTATCTCGGGCCGAAAAATCGGTGAGCTGATTATTCAGCAAAAATCCACGTACCATGCGTTGGCTGCCAAAGGCACCTTCGACTGTGGTCGTCATAGACACTGTTAGACCGTCTTTGTCGACGATGGTGAAATGCGACGTACCGGGTGTGTCCGGTGTGGCATCTCTTCCGCGTGCGAAATTGACGGGATCGCCTGCGGACACATTTTCAATCACAGCGTCAGGACGGATCAGCTCGGATCTGCTTTTCAGATATTCCTTATCCAACATTTCCGAGACGGGGACTTCGATGAATTGACTGTCAGCGACATATTTATCGCGATCTGCATAGCCTAGGAAACTCGCCTCAGCAAAATGGTGCCAGCCTTGCGCCGTATTTCCAAGCGCGGCCATGTCGAAATTTTCCAATGTGCCGAGGATGGATTGTACGGCAACCCCGCCACTCGCCGGGGGCTGCGCGCCGCAAATTGTATGACCCCGATAAGGCGTGCAGAGCGCTTCGGCTTTTCGTGGTTGATATGTTGCCATATCTTCCAATGTGAGCGTTCCGGGGAAAGGGGCTTCCCGTGTCTTTGTGACAATGTCTTTCGCAATTTCGCCTTCCAATAAAGCGCGCGGATTTTTCGCAATCGCGCGCAGCGTGTCAGCATAATCAGGATTGGTCCGCAAGAAGCCTTCAGGAAGCGGATCGCCATTTTCCATGAAGAAATAATCGCGCGTTCCCGGATCATTTTTCAAAATATAGCCGCCAAACCGTGTTATTAATCCGGCCAAACGCGGACTGACTCGAAAGCCGTCTTCAGCCAGTTGGATGGAGCTATCCAATTGGCTACCCCACTCCAATTTTCCGTAATCCTGATGTGCGCGGTGAAGCATCACGACAGCCCCCGGTGTCCCGGTGGATTGGCCTGATCCAACGCGTTGGAAATAACCTCTGGGTTTGCCTGTCTCCGTATTCAAGAACATGGTTGCCGTTGCGCCACTTGGCGCTTCCTCACGTCCGTCATAGGCCCAAACTTTGGCGGTCTTAGGGTCATAGAGGACCATAAATGCCCCGCCGCCTAACCCTGAGGATTGCGGTTCGACAAGGCCAAGTGTCGCTTGAACGGCGATAGCGGCATCTACGGCGGATCCACCTTCGCGCAAGACTTTCAATCCGGCTTCCGTTGCCAGTGGATTGGCCGCCGCCACCATACCTGTCTGCGGGGCGGGCGTTGTCGCGATATTGGGTGCGGCCGGATCTACCGCAGTCGATGTGGAAGTCACGCCCTTACAAGCGGTCAGCAGCAAAGCGGTCGTCAATAATAGGTATTTCATAAAAGCGGTTTAGGTGAGGTGTCGGCATGGGGCAATGCGTGAATTTGATCTGGCCATGCGAAATTTCTCACAACCCACCGTGGGGTCTGCACAAATCAAGAGCGGACAGTCCGCGCGCCTAGTCTTCCGCGATGGAGACCAGGGGAGTAAGTTGTTTTATTCGAATATTATCACGCGGGCAGTTTCTGTCACATCGGGTCGTGCAATTCGCGTTCGCGAAATGCACAAGGTCCCGCAGTCAGCCCTTCCGGCCAGACACGCCATCACGATTAAAACGTTGGTGAGACGTTTCTCTCGTGCCAGTTACTCGCGTTTCATGCCCTTACAGCCAATCCCATCGGAACAGATTAAATATGCCCCCTCAAAACACAAAGTGAGGATGGAGTTTTTTGAGTTTTTTATAAGGGGCTAAATTTAGGTCAATTGTTAATTATATTGAGCGTCTAAAACGCGGATAGAGTCTGCATGATTTGAAATTAGGGCGGTTCACTGTACCATGTTTACTTGTGGGCGCATAAGATCAAATCTTTAGATGATAAGGACTTCGGCATCGAACATGATCTGACGCAATGGTTACGCGACCACCAACAATATGCCGTGGTGGCAGTGCCTCTGCTCGCTTTTTTCGAAGCTTTTGTCGGCATTGGCCTGTTCATTTCGGGTGCAATCTTATTGTCTGTTTGCACGGTCTTATATGTCGAGGAAATTGCCACGCTTCATCTTATGTTGCCCCTCGCATTTTTGGGGGCCGTGCTGAGTGACCATAGTGGCTATTACATAGGGCGCTTTGCTGGACCTAAATTTCATGAAACCTCATTCGCGGTAAAGCGGGCGCGTATGTTTGAGAAAGCCGAGCAGACCATCAATAAATATGGTGTGTTTGCGATCTTTATCGGACGGTTTGCAACGCCCATTCGGAGTGTGGTGCCGTTAGTGACAGGCTTGAGCGGTATGGCCCGGGTGAGATACACACTCTTCGATATTATAGCCTGCGCAGTCTGGACAATATGCCTGGGTCTATTGGTCGTGGGGATCGACACGCTTTGGGATTATTAAATCTGCCTTTGGCAGAATAAGAAAAAACCCGCCAAGAGGCGGGTTTTTTTATGCAATAATAATTAGTATCGGCTTCAGGTTACGTCGGAGTCTTATATTAGCCTGCGCAAATATCCGATAATTTTACTTCTCAATCTCAACCACATGCGGATAAGGGATTGAAATGCCGCCCGCATCAAAGGCTTCTTTAACCGCTTTCAGGAGATCAAACTTCACATCCCAATAGTCGGCGGCCTTACACCAAACCCGCAATTGAACATCGACAGAACTGCTATTCAGGTAGGAGACTTTCGCCCATGGTCCGTCTGGTTCTGACAAAACTCGTGCATCTTTGGAGGCCACGTCTTTCACGATTTTGATCGCCTTATCCATGTCGTCATCATAGTCGATACCGAAATCAATATCGACGCGGCGGTTTTCCATTGAGGTAAAGTTTTTGATCGTATTGGAGCGAACATCACTATTGGACAGGATGAGTTTCACATTGTCCAATGTAATGAGCGTCGTCGTGAACATGTTTAAATCTTCAACCACGCCTTCTTCGCCCGCGACCTCGACATAATCGCCGATTTTATAGGGTCTGAATAAGACGAGGAGTAAGCCGGCTGCGACATTTGCCATTGACCCTTGAAGGGCCAAACCAATGGCCAAGGTGGCGGCAGATAAAATGACAAAGACTTTTGCCACCGGAACGCCGATCACGGCGATAGCTGCCAAGAAAGTCGCGGTGAGCGCTGCATATTTGACGGCCGTCGCTATGAAACTTCCCAAGGTGGTATCAACGCGCTCGCTCTCAGACGACCGCTTGAGAAGCATGCGATAGAGGCGGGCGGCAATTGACGAACCGATCCATAAAATAAGGAGGGCGAGGAGCAATTTCGGGGCAAAGAAAATGATCTTTTCAATCGCGAGTTCTGTGTAAAAATCCAGGAAGCCCGAGGGATCAGCCATTAAGGACGGCGCGTTCTCCGTCGCTTGGACACTTTGAAAAAAAGAGATGAAACGGTCCATGATTATCCAGCCCTTTTTACGATTGTGTTATGTTCATAGGGGATTTCAATACCCGCCTTGTCCAAAGCTTTTTTTATGGGTTGAGAGATATCCATTTTCACTTTGCGGTGGTCTTCGGCATCCGTCCAAATGCGGAGTTGAATATTTACAGCGGAATCGCCTAGCCCCGTGACCTTTGCCCAAGGGGCGGGAGATTTGTATATTCGCTCATCATCTTTGACGGCGTCCAATATGGTCGCGATTGATGCATCCAGATCGGCATCATAACTTACGCCAATATCTGTATCGAGGCGGAGTTTTCCGTCATGGAAATAATTCTTGATTGTGCTGCCGAAAATGGCGCCATTGCCGATGCTGATGATAACATTGTCGCGCGTAATGAGCTGGGTATTAAACAGCCCTATGCTTTGTACCACGCCTGTCTCTCCGGCCACTTCAACCTGATCATCAATGCCAAAGGGACGAAAAAGGGCGAGCATAATTCCCGAGGCAAAATCTCCTAGTGCTTCTTGTAGCGCAAAGCCTAACGCCAAAACTAATGCGGCAATAACTGTCGCTAGAAATGCTAGATTTATTTTCATCGCAGATAAGGTCGCAATGATGACGAAACCCATGCCCAAAAAGAGAACCAGTGAGCCAAAGAAACGCGCCAGTGTCGTGTCGATATTTGGAATTTTTTGCGAGGCTTTAACAGTCCCGGCTGAGGCTTTGCGAACGATGAACCGCCCGACGATGAAAATGATCAAGGCCAGAACGAGGCTGGGCGCAAATAGGATTACGAGGTCCGGAATGCGCCGTATCTGCTCAATCACAATATCCATAAGACATGTCTCCTTGTGTGCTATGAGAATCTAACACCACGGCCTAGGAAATTTCAACCGCAATAAAAAACCCCGCTTCGTACATTTTGCATCTTGCAAAAGGCACAGAGCGGGGCTTGGGATAATAGCAAGCTATAGAGTGTTTAAACTCCGGCCTTCTCCAGCTCGGCTTCAAATTCCGGTAACGCCTTGAACAGGTCGGCGACTAATCCGTAATCTGCGACCTGGAAGATTGGCGCGTCTTCATCCTTATTGATCGCAGCGATGACTTTGGAGTCTTTCATACCGGCCAAGTGCTGGATCGCACCTGAAATGCCGACGGCGATGTAAAGTTCCGGTGCAACAGCTTTACCTGTCTGACCGACTTGCCAATCATTCGGGACAAAGCCCGCATCAACGGCGGCGCGTGAGGCGCCCATGGCTGCGCCGAGCTTATCCGCGATGCCTTCGAGCAATTTGAAGTTTTCGCCTGATCCCATACCGCGCCCACCGGACACAACGACCTTAGCTGCTGTTAGCTCAGGGCGATCTGATTTCGTCAGCTCTTCACCCACATATTCAGATTTCAAAGCGCCAATGCCGCCATCTGCATCAGATGTGGAGGCAGACCCGCCTTCGCCAGCTGCGGCAAAGGCTGTGGTGCGGACAGTGACGACCTTTTTCGGATCAGAGCTTTGAACTGTTGCCATGGCGTTACCGGCATAGATGGGACGGACGAATGTGTCCGCGCTCTCGACGCCCGTCACAGATGAGATTTGCTGAACGTCAAGCTTGGCAGCGACGCGCGGCATGTAATTTTTATGCGTTGTCGTGTCAGGGGACAGAACCGCATCATAATTACCCATCAGGCCAACCACGACGGTTTCCATGGCTTCCGCCAATTGACGCTCCAGGCTGTCATGATCGACGCCGATGACGGCACGGACGCCGTCAATTTTGGCGGCTTCGGCCATGACGTCCTTGATGCCTTTACCGGCAACGAGGACATCAATGTCTCCGCCCATAGCAGCGGCGGCGGTGACGGTTTTATGTGTGGCGTCTTTCAGCGACGCATTGTCATGTTCTGCGATTACAAGACTGGCCATTAGATGACTCCTGCTTCGTTTTTCAATTTATCGACGAGCTGCGCTGCGTCTTCAACTTTGATACCGGCTTCGCGGGCAGCCGGCTCAGTGACTTTTAGGGTCTTGAGGCGCGGTGCTGTGTCTACGCCAAGATCGGCGGGTGTCTTTGCATCAATCGGCTTACGTTTGGCTTTCATGATGTTGGGCAGAGACGCATAGCGCGGCTCGTTCAAACGCAAGTCAGCAGTCACGAGTGCCGGCATTTGCAATTTCACAGTTTGCAGACCGCCATCGACTTCTTTGACGACTGTCAATGCGCCGCCGTCGAGTGTCATGGAGTTTGCGGCCGAACCGATTGGCCAATCCAGAAGGGCTGCAAGCATACCGCCCGTCGAGCCATAGTCATTATCTATTGCTTGCTTACCCATCACGATAAGCTCTGCGCCTTCAGATTCAGCGACGGCTTTGAGCATTTTCGCAAC
Source organism: uncultured Algimonas sp. (assembly GCA_964477595.1). Taxonomy (GTDB): domain Bacteria; phylum Pseudomonadota; class Alphaproteobacteria; order Caulobacterales; family Maricaulaceae; genus Litorimonas. Next base: position 6,369 of record CAYZGF010000021.1, on the reverse strand, counting down.
AGCTAATGGCTCGCAATCATCATCGGTTTGGACGTGGACGCCGCGGTCCATACCCATGGCGAGTGCTGTGCGGATGGTTTCCTGCGCTTTTGCCGGGC
>CAYZGF010000021.1:0-6261 GCA_964477595.1 uncultured Algimonas sp. | reverse complement strand
AAGCACGCGCTTGACCGGGACCAGAACTTTCATGTGATGCTCCGAAGGTTGATTGTTTCTTGGCGCTCATATGCGGGTTACGGCGACAGGTTTCAAGGCGACAAAGCGTGTCAGATTTGTGGAACCTGCAAAGAATTTCGCATGATTATGCGGCCTTTATGTTTCTGAAATAATATTTGGCCGCAACGACATAACCGGGGGATTGAAAGAAGAGCAGAAAGGCCGCCATCGGACCTGCAAAGGAGAACAGAGCAAATGGAACAACTAAGAGGGAGACAAAGACAGACCACCATAAGCCCGCACGCGTGGTTCGGGTTGTCGCCATCTCGCTGTCATTTAGATCGAGCAGCGCTCGCTTCTTTATGACGTGGCCATACATCAGGCCAAAAAGGGCAAGACAGGCCGCATAGGCCAGCACAAAGAAACAAATCGTATAGGCCCCGGCGGCATCTGTCATTTCCATCTCAATTGCGCGTGTATAATCTCCAGTGTTCAGGCCGATCACCCACATATAGAGCGACCCGAATGTAAAGCGCAGAGGATAAGCGAGATAGAGGACGAAGAAGATCAAAATCGCGTTTAAGACAACGATCTTTTTATCGGCGACGCCATATCTCCGGAAAAAGGTAAAATGCGTCGTCCATATCTGAAGCATGATAGCGAAAGCCGCTGCGGTCGGGACTAAAAAGAAGAGAAATTCCTTTAGCTCGCTAAAGGTACGCGGCGCATCAATTGCGGAGATAATCATGCCTAGAGCAATTGCGAAGGCGATATCCGAGAGGTTCTCAATCCGCGTGACATTCTTTCCGCGCCAGCGAAAATGCGGGTCGTGATCGAGGCCTTTAATCTCTGATATTGTATCGCGTATCATTCAGCGCCGCCCTCTTGACTGGCTGAAAATCCAAGCGTGTCGGGGTCAATATCCTCGCCTTGGCCTGTCATAAGTGGCGCGAGCGGGAAAGGCGCAGGCGGATTGGCTTCAATGGTAAGCGTGCCGCCTTTTTTCACGAAATCGGCGAAAGCTTCGGTGGTCTCGGAATAGACTTCGGCTTGCACGTCGTTTTGTGCAGCCATGGCGGCGGCGAAAACGGCCATGCCGAGGCCGCGTTTGATGTTCTTCTCACTTTGCCCGGTCATCTCGGAGGCGAGTTTTAAGCCGCGCTCTACGATTGAGTTATCTTCTAAAGTCAGGCGAAAATCACGGAGTTTGAGGGCGTCATTATCAGCTAAAACATCTTGTATGCCTTCGTTAGACCCGGCCAAATTTTGTAGTTTTGCAGCTGTCTCGCCAAGGCCTTCCGCTGCATATTCAAAATTCAACACCAATCCGTCTTCAATGATGAATAACCCATCAGATACGGTGATGGAGTCATCCTCGCTATTTAACGTCGTCACGGAACTCCCGGACATTTCGACTGTCTCAAACCCCAGAGATTTGAGGATGTCATAATTTTGTTTGAAGGATCCAACCTCACCAAGCGCCGGTTTGAGTGAGAGCGTTGTGGGTTTCAGGCTTTGACGTGTTGTCACGATTTTACCGGATTCTGTTGTTTGACCTTCAATGCCGCCAAAGTTCAGCGCAAACCCTTCAGAGTCAATTTTGAGCCTTTCCACGATCAATTCATCATAGGGTTTTTGAAATGCGTTGATGTTGCCGATCACACTTCCCACCACGCCATTTGCAGACATGGCGCGCCTTGCGTCTAATTTACCGCCAATATTTAAACCCCTTGCGCTGATTCCTTTGAAGTCGATTGTCATATCCTGCGCGCCGTCTTGACCCGGAACGGTTAGGTCTAAAGTCTCGACTGTCAGATCGGCTGTGCCTTGGCCGGTTTCATCCCGCATTTCGCCCCAAGACAGGGCCTCCAGCGAGCCATATAAATCATCGGATTTAAGTGTGACGTCAGTGAGAGACACAGCCTCAAAACCAATATCACCCTCATCGCCTGAATTTGGATTTAAGATGCCATCGACAATAGCTGCCGCCGCGTCCGGGGTGGGTTTGGAGACATTGAGTGTGCCAAAGGTAAAGCTGATCTCATCATCACGCAGCTCCGCATCTGTCAGGTCCAACCGTGCAAAGCCGGGGGCCTCGTCTCCCATTGATGGACAGTGAAAGACGGCTGTTTTGGCTTTGAAAGCCGCAGTTTCTGCCGTCTCATCTTCGACTTCTATGTCGCGATAGGTGACGCGACCCTCCTCGAAATCCCGTGACTTAAAGCTCAAACCATTGGTCCCGCTCTCCCCAAGGCCCAGACCTGCCAAAGCGCCTAAGGCTTCCATTTCATCAACGGAGCACGCATCGAGCTCAAAATATTTGGCGAAAACGCCGGCTTCGCTTTTGGACAGGTTCAGCGCTGCGACGCCTTCGGATTTCAATGCACCTTGCCCCTTGTCTGCGGGCTTACATGCCCCCACACTCAGAAAGACAATTCCTGCAACGGAGACTTTCAAAAGGGATGTATATCTAAGCGACATGGCTGGTTTCCTGAATACAATATTAGGGGGTGACGATAACATGCCCGCCCGACCTAGCAAGGCGGATTTCCCGTTGCGCGATGCGTCGGACCCGCGCGTGCTCTACGTGTTATCCCAGCGTGCGAAGCGGATAACGCTGAAAGTCAAACCGAGTGCGAGAGAGGTGCATGTCGTCGTACCGGGATTACGAAGTTTCGCCAAGGCGCGCGAATTTGCCCAGCAGCAACGCGACTGGATTGATGTCCAATTGGAAGCGCTCCCGCCGCCGCAACCTTTCGTGCCGGGCAAAGAGATTTTATTCCAAGGTCAATATTTCCGGCTGGTAAACCCGCCCGGTCGCGGGCGTGCGCGGGTTGATCGTGTGGGTCGGAAGATCGTTGTGCCCAGTCCTGATATTGAGAGCTTTCCCGGACGGGTGAGGCGGTTTCTTATTCGAGAAGCTCGAGCTGAACTGGAGGCGGCAAGCCATCACTATGCGGCGGAGCTGGATAAGCGCGTCGGTAAGATTTCAGTCCGGGACACGGAAAGCCGTTGGGGCAGCTGTATAACGCGCAATGGCGAGGGGCATATTTCTTATAGTTGGCGTCTGATCTGCGCACCGCCACAAATTCTCGAATATGTAGCGGCGCATGAATGCGCCCATATGATTGAAGCCAATCACAGTCCCGCTTTTTGGGCCGTTTGCGACCGAATTTTCGATGATGTGAAATCCGCGAAACGGTGGCTGAATAAGAATGGACCCACTTTGCATGCAGTCGGTGCGGAGTTTTAAACTTTATAAGAACATGCCCCTCATATCCCACACGATATGAGGGGCAGTTCACAGGCCGTTCCCACATATTTGGCCTGAGGTATACTCCCATAGATGAAGTCGGATTTTGAATTCCTACTTCCTATTGTCCCAATTAAATCTGGGTCAATGCGGAGGCGATAACGAGAGTTATCTGAACGTAATTTGAACGACAAAATTTGTTTAAAAATGGTACAATATTCACGGCTGGCAGGGTTAACAGTCCGTCAAAAAGCCTATTTCGAGCGCCAAAATATGGGGTTTATGGAAGTCGATCTTCCAACTGGTTCAACAAGTTTTGTAGCTGTGCATCTTTGCGCGCCCAATCGGGTTCCGATGAAATGGGTAGGCGAGCTTGCGGGGCATCAGCCAGTTGCGCGCTCATGGCGTCTTTAAAAATCATGGCCGGGATGGATCCACCGGTGATCTCTTTCATTGGTGCATTCCCATCATCACCGACCCAAACCGCTGTGACCCGGTCAGGCGCATAGCCCACAAACCAAGCGTCGCGAAAATCATTGGTCGTGCCGGTTTTCCCCGCAATCATGTGACCGTCAATGCGCGCCCGCCATCCCGTGCCGCGCTCAACAGCCTCCGTGAGCATATAATTCATATCTGCAAGCTCTTGAGCGCCTAAGGCTACAGCGCCTCCAGGAGCCGTGCGGTCATAGAGAGGTGTGCCGTCAGCGGTTGAGATCGACAGGATTCCGTAAGCTTGTCTTTGTGTGCCCCAATTGGCGAACGGCAAATAGCTTTCCGCCACTGTCAAAGCTGTTTGTCCCTGCGCCCCCAAGGCAAGGCTGCGATAGGGTTTGAGATCTTTAATCCCCATCTGTTCAGCCGTGGCGATGACGGAGTCCCGCCCAACCTCTTCACCGAGCGAGACAGCGACTGTATTTAAGGATTTCGCGAGGGCCTTATGCAAAGTGACCGTACCAAAATGTTCCTCCGTGAAATTTTCCGGCGTCCAGTCCTCAATCGTTATAGGGGCGTCTATGGCTGTATCCCAAGGTGATTTCCCGGCGCGTAATGCCGTTAAATAGACAAAGGGTTTAAATGCTGATCCCGGTTGCCTTACGGCTTGTGTCGCCCGGTTAAACTGGCTCTGGCCGTAATCCAATCCACCCACTAAGGTGCGAACGCCGCCCGTTCCGTCGAGGCTTATGATCGCGCCTTGGGTCGCCCCACGTTCCGGATCGAGATGTGTGCTGAGAGCAGTTTGTGCGGCTGTTTGCGCGTCGATATCCAAAGTGGTTTGAACGACGATATCTTGGGTTGGAACACCAATATGCGCCTCTAAATCAGACCAAATCCAATCCACAAAATATTGTGCGCCTTCCGTATCTGTTGGGCTGTGTATTGTAAGGGTTTCTGCTTTTGCCGCGGCGGCGATATTGTCGCCCAGCAAGCCCTGCGCGTCCATCGAATCCAAAATGATGTGCTGCCGGCGCGTCGCACGCTCGAAATCTGCGACTGGGTTGGAGCGTGAAGGTGAATTTAAAAGACCGGACAGCATGGCCGCCTCTGCCAAAGACAGCTCGGCCGCAGCTTTGTCGAAATAACGCAAGCTGGCGCTTTCCAATCCCCACGCACCGCTGCCAAAGTAAATTCGCGACAGATACATTTCCAGCAATTCGTCTTTTGTAAAGTCCCGCTCCATCCAAACAGACAGCATCATTTCCTGTGCCTTTCGGGAAAGCGTTTTATCAGGCGTCAGGAAGATATTTTTTGTGAGTTGTTGTGTGAGAGTTGATCCGCCCTGTACATACCGGCCTGCGCGGATGTTTTGCCATATCGCTCGCAGCATGGCGCGTGGGTCGATGCCAATATGATTACGAAACCTCTCATCTTCGGTCGCCAGAAATGTCATGGGAATGTGGAAGGGCAGGGTGTCGATCTCTACCGGACGTTCAACTGCCGCGCCGCGAATTAAAACGTCTCGTCCATTCCTATCAACAATCTGGACAGAGACGGGCCGATTACGCTCCCATAATTTTTTGGGGTCAGGCAGGTCTTTGGCGGAAACGGCGAACCCGGTCAGAACGGCCATGCCGGACAAATAGGCACAGGCCGTTCCGGCAAGGAAAAGTGACGTCAGAATTTTGCGTGGATTGCGCATAGGGTGGACTTAGACAAAGCCCATTAATCCCGCCTTAACCATGGCGGTGGCCCCGCGTTAAATTACAGTCATAAAAGCAGGCATAAAAAAAGCCGCCCCGAAGGACGGCTTTTCGAAACTATATTTTCTTATGACGATTAATCGTTACCAAAAATGTTCATCAGGAATGTAAACATATTGATGAATGTCAGCAGAAGTGACGCCGCACCAAAGGCCTGCATTTTACCCTGCATGCTCGCATCATTGGCGTAGGCATAATAGACCCGCTTGAGGTGCTGTGTTTCCCAAGCCGCAATGACTGAAACAGCCAAGAGGCCAACGATACTTAGGACCAAGCCAAATGTTCCGCCCGCAAATAAGCTGAGCGAAGGAACAAACATGCCGACAAAGCTAATTGCGATGACGCCGAAGAATGCGGCGATTGCATATTTAACGATTCCGCTCAGATTGAAATTAGTCGTATATCCAAACAGTGACAAAGCACCGAACATGGCCACAGTCATGAAGAAGATTTTCGCAACGATCATTGGATCATAAGCTGCCGTTGCATAGGCCGACATTAAGACACCCATAAAGGCCGCGAAACCAAAGAGGAATGCGAGTACGCCGCCATTAGACATAGACGGCAATTTTCGACCAACCGCGCCAAAACCAAAGACAATGATCAAGAAAGAGCCGATGGCTGTGACCGGGTTATAAATCAAAGAAATAGGAATTGTTCCGTTCATAACGGCTTGTCCCGTCAAAAAGGCAACAACGGCCGTTACGGCCATGGCCATAGCCATATGGCGGTAAGTTCCTTTTAGAAATGCGGCGAGCCCCAGATCTGTTGTTGCGCCACTGGCGACATTGGTTGCATCATATTGGTTCA
>CAYZGF010000020.1:3968-16585 GCA_964477595.1 uncultured Algimonas sp. | reverse complement strand
CGGCGGGTAAACGCGACCTCCCTTAGCGCCGAACATAGTTACGGATTTTCAAAATTAGCAGACATAGATGTTTTTGTCAGCGCAGGTGTCGGGACCTCTATTCTACCGGTACGGTTTCGGGCATCGCCTGAAATCGTTATTCTTACGGTCAAATCATCCGGGTAGCACAAAGAAGTTTGGTCTAGTCTGTTTGGGTTCTAGTCTCGGTTTTGCCTTCCGGTGGGTAAAACACTTTCCAATATTCCCCAACGCCTTCACGGTCCGTGTAGGAAGCTATCTTGTTTAAAGTTTCAGCCTCAGAATATATGAAGTCCATAAATGCGCTCTGCATATATTGCAGGACCCGTGCGTCTTTATCACTTTCGACTTGGAGAATGAGATTGGGCAAACCACTGGAATATAGAGCGTGGGTTCTACTGACATTTTCGAAATCCAAATAGGTTGCGACAATACGTTGTGACTCTTCCGGATCATGCTGCGCAAATACAGAATTGCCTAATGCGATTTCATAAGCTGCTCTTTCCAGCCTTGGGGGCTGCGTCCCTCGAAACCCAATCTCAGCCAAAGTGCGTCCATCGTTTTGGGCCGCGATAACGTTCTTGTATAACTTAACATGGTAATCATAAGCGGCGTTAATCTTGTCATAGTTTCGGTCGATTTCCGCCTCAACCTGCGTGAGGCTAAGCTCTGTAAAGGCCTTCCTTTTTGATTCAGATCTCCATTCATTCAATACGAAAGCCAGCATGACGCCGAATGTGATGGCCAGCATTTCAAGAAAGAGACGTGACCAGCCGGAAAACAATTTGAATCCTGATTTTTCCGGAATTGGCTGATGATGTTGGAGGGTGGTATCGGACATATGATAGCTTAACCGCCAGACATGTCTTTGCGCAAGTTCGGTTAAGCGGCTGTCTCAGGGGTGTTTATGGGTGGTTGCTCCAAGCTGTCAGGGTCGGGTGATGGAGCGTTGTCTGGTGCATAGCGCGCATCCCTGTCGGCTTTGGTCGTAACTGAAATGAAAATTAGGAAAGAAATCAAAGCGAGGGCTGCAGCCATGAGAAAAGGGGCGCCGGGAATGTAGGGAATAGGTGATGACGCCAGGATATGTTGACCTATATCAATGATGTTTTTTGGAAAGCTATCGAGTCCTGACGCCGTCTTGAGGTCGCGATCCCCGAAATACCAAAACATGCCTGCCATGAGGAAGGGGCCAATCATAAGTGCCAAGCCTTGAGCTGCCCCAATAGCACCCTGCAATTCACCTTGCTCGGATTCAGAAATTCGCGAGCTCATCATATTGGTGAGGGATGGGCCATAGAGACCGGCTAAGGCTGCGAAAGGGCCTGCCGCGTAAATGATCCAGCCTTTGTCTGCGCTGCCCATCATGGTGTAGGCTATAATGGCTGAGACCATCCCGATTACGCCGGCCCAAAACAGTCCAATCTTAGGAATGATAATTCGAATGAGTCCTCCTTGGACAATCATGCTGGCGACGCCAAATGCACCAAGCGAAATTCCCACATCACCTGATGTCCATCCCAGTCCTTCCTGCGTCGAGAAAGTATAGGTCGTTGGATAAACCGTGTGGGCCATTGCCAATAAGAAAAGGATGAAGATCAGGCCTTTAACGCCTTTAATGCGACCCAGTGATTTGATGGATCCCCACGGGTTGGACCGTCTCCAACTAAAGGCACGTCGTTTGTCCTGCGGCAGTGTCTCTGGCAGAAAGATAAAGCCGTAAATGACGTTCAAAAGTGAGATGACCCCTGCAGCGATAAAGGGTGCCCGGGGGCCGAAACTGTCTCCGATCAAGCCGCCTATAACGGGACCTAGCATGAATCCGACTCCGAATGCCGCTCCGACTAGACCAAAATTCTGAGCCCGGGTCTCAGGGGGGCTGATATCAGCAATATAAGCATTCGCTGTGGAGAAGGTTGCGCCGAATGCGCCTGCAATAATGCGGCCTAGGAAGAGAAACCATACGGTCGGCGCAAGGCCCATGATAAAATAGTCCAAGCCCAGTCCAAAGAGGGAAAGCAGCATAATGGGACGACGTCCGAACCTGTCCGACAATCCGCCTACGATGGGCATGCATATAAATTGGAAGAAAGCGAATACGAATGTGAGCCACATTCCCCAAATGACGGCTTGGTTATTGGGCAGCTCCGTGAGTTCTTTCAACAGGTCCGGTAAAACCGGGATCATAATGCCGAACCCGATGGAATTGATCATAACTGTGATCAATACGAACATCAGCGCATTTTTAGAATTTCCAGACGTGCCTAACATATTGCGCGTCTAAGCTACTCAATTGGCTTTGCGAAGGGTGCAAATTCGACGATTAGCCGTTCATAGACGGGCCGCTTAAATGGAACAATTGTGTCGGCGATCGTATCCAGGTCGGCCCAACACCATTCTGAAAATTCTTGCGGGCCATGGGCTGTCAGATTCACATCTGATCCATCGCCAAAATATCGAAATGCATACCATTTCTGTCGTTGGCCTTTATTTTTAAAGCGTTTCTTTTTTCGCGCCAACATTTCTGGCGTGAAGTCGTAGTAAAGCCAGCCTCTAATTCTGCCGAGATATTCCATGTCTTTCGCGCGGAGACCGGTTTCTTCAAACAATTCACGCTTCGCAGCGTGTTTCGGCTTTTCACCCTTATCAATCCCGCCCTGTGGGCATTGCCACACAAAAGGACCGTCTTCGCCAAACCGCTTCCCTAACCAAATTTGGCCCTGCGGATTAAAAATGGCGATGCCGACATTGCGGCGATACTCAGATTTTTTGCGTTTCATGACTTACTTTAAGGCCGCTGTTGCAGGCGCAAGCTGCAGGTTTTGCGCGTCCAATGTCCCGATCCAGTTTTGTATCTCAGCGAGAGTTTCAGGATAAGCAAAGCCAACTCCAACCGGATGCGACCCGGATTTTGCGGCGTCTCCCAGACCTGAAAGTCGGGCCGAAATGACGCGTGGAATTGGATCCGGATCAATAAGGCCATGTCCGACTTTGATGGGTTGCCGAACGGATTTAGCAAGTGCGGGAAGGGTCGGTGTTTCAAATGCACCGTCCGTGAAAAAGCCGATGCCCGTTTGTGACAGGCGATCCATATAAGGGGCAGCTACATCCGTGCGGGTCAGGAAACTATCGCCATTAAAGTTGATTAACCCTGCATATCCTTGCGCGCGGGACAACATCCAATCCAGACGGCGGCCATTTTCGGCGGGTGGCAATGATATGCGCAAAGCGCGGTCAGCGCCGGGTTCTGCCGGATCAAAATTCGCGGACTCCATCGGAATTTCAATTAAAATCTCATGTCCATCTGCGCGGGCTGTGTTGATCCATTCCTGTAAGCCAACACTATGCGCGGCAAAGGAGAGGGTCACATCGGCAGGCAGTGTTTGGATGGCATCCTGTGTCAAAGACCGGTTTACGCCTAATCCACCCACAATGAGCGAAACAGGTTGTTTGCCGGATTCGGGTCGAAAGGGACGGCGATAGGCGACGAGGGAGTTTCCAGCCCCCCTTGAAGGAACGGGTCCGAAGGCGCTCTGACGCGTAAGCCCTGTTATTGGGGCTTTCGGAAGCGCTCGCGCTCGAGGTGTGATTTCAATGCGTTTCGGCTGTGGCGTTGAATTAGATGATGTTGTGTCGAGGTTGGCTGTTTGAATTTCATCCGTCGGATTCACGCCTTCCGGGACATCTCCCGCAAGCAAATCAGGCGTGTCTAACGTCTCATCATTCAGCGGAGCGATGGGGTCGGCCTGTGGAATTGGAGCTAGCGCGAGTGACCCACCGGCAAAGGCATCATCTTCATCACCAAGACCCATGACAGCCAATATTGGAAGGCAAAGTCCAACTACCAATATACCTGCTGCCATAAGGGCGTGTTTGCCCTTTGACGGCAGGGCAAGGGCGGTTCGACGATTCGGATGGGCATTAGACATATGTTTGTCTAAAAGCGTTTGCCCTCAGGAACAAACGCAAAGAGAGGCTTAAAGTGCCGACTTAATATCTGTCTGATTGCGCTTCCAAAAGACGATCATATTGCGAGGTCTTTAGGACTTCTATGGCTTTGCGAAGTTGAAAGTCTTCATCTTCAGGGAAGGTGTCAGGCGCGTAGACGATGTCTTCGTATTTTTCCTCATAATCCGTTTCATCAGGATTGATCAAAAAATTGCGGAGAGAATCTTCTCTAAATCGTCTGCGGATTTCACCTTTATCTTCCAAGTTTGAGACCAAGAGATCAGGCATGATTCCACGTCCCTGAATCGATTGTCCCGACGGCGTGAAATATTTCTGCGTCGTCAGACGAAGTGCGCCGTCTTCAGGCCCTAAGGGAATTACAGACTGAACGGATCCTTTACCGAAGCTCCGACGTCCTAAAACGACGCCGCGTCCTCTGTCCTGAATGGCACCTGCGACGATTTCAGCGGCAGAAGCTGATCCCGGGCTCATGAGGACGACGATCTTTGCGTCGGGGTAAAGCTCTCCGGCATCGGCGTTATACCGCTCATTGTCACTTGCATCCCGTCCGCGCGCGGACAGGACTTCGCCGCCATCGAGGAATAAACCAGAGATACTGACGGATTCGGTGAGAAGACCACCGCGATTGCCCCGTAAATCAATGATGAGCTTATCCAGCTTACCCAGCTGGGCATTCAAATCCTCTAAGGCGCGTTCTGTGTCCTTTGTTAGTTTATCATTATTAAACGTTTCGATCTGAATATAGCCGACGCCTTGCTCCACGCGATGGCGAATTGCCCGTCCGCGAACCGTGTCACGCACAACGACAATATCTCTGGAAACCTGATTGGGAGAGAGGACAGTCACGGTCACGGGTTCTCCTTTGAGGCCCCGCATTCCACTGACAGCATCGTCCAAGGATTTACCACGTATGTCGGTTCCGTCGACAGCGGTGATAAAGTCTCCGCCTCGAATACCCGCTTCATATGCAGGGCCATCCTCGATAGCGTAATTCACTTTGACGAGACCGCCTTCAGCCTGAATTTCAATGCCCAGTCCGCCATATTCACGCCGGACAGCCTGGCGCTGTTCGGTGAAATCAACGGGAGGCACGTAAGATGAATGCGGGTCAAGCGATTGCAAGGCACCATTGAGAGCATTTTCAATCAAAGAGGCGGCATCCACCTCTTCAACATATTCATTTTGAACCAGCGCGAGGACATCCGCAAAAATACTCATTTGGTCATAGATAGGCTGAGGTTTTTTCTCATCGGCTATCGCGGAGAGTGGTAAAGTCGCAGCCAGTGCGAGGGCCGACCATTTAAGCGGAGTCCAGACAGATCGACGCATGGATTAGCCTTGGACCTCTGCCAGTTTTTGCGCGTAGCTCCCTGATTTCAGAAGCGCGATCGCCTGTTGCAATTGATAGTCGTCGGAGACTTCAAAATCTTCCGGAGGATAATCTATCTTTGTCTCCTCTACAGTCTCCTCATCAGCCTCTGTTTCTGTTTCATCATCTTCATTGGCGATGGCATTTGGAAGGCTGGCTTCTGAAAAGCGTTTCTTGTCTTCACCGTCATCCGGAATAGCGGAAATCGCAATGTCCGGCGTAATGCCGCTGGCTTGGATGCTGCGGCCATTAGGTGTGTAATAGCGTTGCGTTGTGATCTTCAACGCGCCGTCGCGACCACCGCGAAGCGGGATGACGTCTTGGACGGACCCTTTCCCAAATGTGGTCATGCCAACGATCAAAGCGCGGCCTTTATCTTGTAAGGCACCCGCAACAATTTCAGAGGCTGATGCGGAGGCCCCGTCCACTAAGACGATAAGAGGGACATTCTTCGCCATTTGGCCTTTTTGTGCATTGAAGACATTAACGTCATCCGCACGTCGCCCGCGGGTTGAAACCACTTCACCGCCATCCAGAAAAACGGAAGAAACCTCTACGGATTGGGTCAGGAGCCCGCCCGGATTGCCACGTAGATCGAGGATCATGCCAGGCAGACGGCCGCCATTTTCGACTTGCAGCTCTGATATGGCGTCACGAAGACCGTCAGCCGCCTTTTCATTGAACTGTGCAATACGGGCGTAACCGATGCCGTCCTTCATCTCGAATTTAACCGTCGGGCGTTTGATAATTTCCCGTGTAATATCGAGATAGATCGGGTCTTCACCCTCACGGACAATCGTGATGTTAATGGCTTCGCCTGCTTTTCCGCGCATTTGGTCAACGGCTTCTGTGAGAGTCGAGCCGAGGAGTGACTTGCCATCGATTTCCGTAATGAAGTCACCGGCCTTGACGCCTGCCTCTTTGGCCGGGGTGTCATCAATCGGTGCGATTACTTTTACAAAGCCGTCCTCCATTGTGACCTCCATGCCAAGGCCGCCATATTCACCTTTATTGTTCATGCGCAGATCTTTGAAAGAGTCCGGGCTGATATAAGAAGAGTGCGGATCGAGCGATTGAAGCATACCGTTCATGGCGTCTTCGATCAGCTCGCTGTCATCGACTTCAACGACATATTGGCTGCGCACACGGGCCAAAACATCGGCGAAGAGTTCGAGTTGTTCGAATGTCTCGTCATAGGCCGGACGCTCTACGGCGATGGCCGATTGATGTGTCGTCGAAAAGGCAAAGAGTGCGATAGCCGCAACACTTCCGAGGGCAGGCAGGACAAGTTTCACAAGACGTCTCCAATATTAGACTCAAGACTTAAACAGCCCCAAAACAGTTTGCCAGTCAATTCACTGCGATTAAGGGGTGATCTTACCCCGATTTAACATCCTGAGACGCTAACCAAGGCTTTGGATTGACGGGTGAGCCGTTTCGCCGCAGCTCAATATAAAGCTCAGCGCCTGTCCGGCTCGGTAATTTTCCGACTGGCTCTCCGCGGCGAACCGTATCGCCCGCATCGATAAATAGATCATCTAAACCTGTCAGAAGCACAAAATACCCATCGCCGACATTCAGTATCACGACATTATCATAGTTTTTGAATGGTCCTGAGAACTCCACCCGCCCGGCATAGGGCGCTATGACCTGTCCTCCGGGTCTACCGGCATAGGTATGACCCTTCTCACCGCGGCCAAAGGATTTCAGCAAGCGTCCGGATATGGGCTGGATCATCCCACCTTTTGCTTCTGCGAAACGTTTAGTTCCCTTGGGTAAAACCAGTTTTTCTTCAGCTTTTCGACCGGGTTTGGTACGTGGCACGACTTTGGCCGCTTCGCGTTCTAATTTCGCGATCAATTCCAGTAGTGTTCTGGACTCGGCGGCCAACCTATCGGCCTCTGCTGCTGCCGTCTTTTTCTCGTCAGAAAGCTTAGCTTCAAGTTTGGACTTACTGGCCAAGCCAGCATTTACCGTCTTTATTTCGGCTTCCAGCCGGGTTTGCGTATCAGACAGATCGACTTTCTTTGACGCCAATTGCGCTTTGGTAATGTCCAAGGCTTTTAGACTCAAAGAGAGGGCCTCAGCGCGGGATTTCAGTTGCTCGGACAGTGTCGCCATAAGCAAGCCTGCATCGGAAGCCCGTTTCGCATTGCGCGGCGTCAGGGCCAAACTTGGCGGAGGTGAGGTCTCTAAACGCTGCAGAGCTGCGAGGAGTTCGGTGTATTGAGATTGGTCGGCAACAATTTGCGCGGTTAGTGTTTCAGCGCGGGCTGTTAGGCTTGCCGTTTCGTCTTCCAGCTCCGTCAGCTCTGTTTCAATCACTTGTGTCTGCCGGGCATTTTTTGCGAGTGTCTTCTTAAGAGATGATACGTCTTTTCGAACTTTTGCCTGTTCACTTTCCAACGCTTTCGCTTTGTCTCTTGCCGCCTGTTCTTTCTTTGTTAGGGCCTCAACATCACTAGCCGTCTGTGAAAAAACAGGAACTGAGAGTGTCAGAGATGCCATTAAGGCGAGTATGACGAAGGGCGTACGCATCGTATTAAGCATGGCTGACAACGTCTTTACCACGCGTTAATCACGCTGAGCAAATTCGAGCTTTAGTCGCGGTGATATGGAGTTTTTGCGAGAATGGATAAAGCCCGATAGATTTGCTCTGCCGCCATAACACGAACCATTTTATGCGGCCAAGTTTGAGCCCCAAAACTCCATTTCGTAATGCGTCCCGGTCTCAGCGTTTTGAGGACTGAAGGTTCAAATCCATCTGCACCCCCGATGACGATATAGCATGTGCCCACGCCTTCATCTCGTAAGCGGGAAAAATGTTTGGCTATGTCGCGTGATGTCGGGCTTTTGCCACGTTCGTCTAGGATAATAAGTTCATCAGACGGACTGATCGCTGAGAGGAGTTTTTCGGTTTCTGCAGCACGATCATACTGACCTTTTAGCTCTACGCCTTGTTCCTCAACCGCAAGGAAACCTGTTCCACGTGCCAAGCCCTGCGCGCGGGTCATATAATCATCAAGGAGTGTTTTTTCGGGACCGTTGCGTAAAACGCCACCGGCTCTAAGCGTTATCTTCACGCTTCTGTTGTATCATCCGGCGCTTGTTCTTTTACGCCTTGCAGGCCCTCGGGAAGGGGAACAGACCAAATCTTTTCGAGATTATAAAATACACGAACTTCCGGGCGGAACACGTGGAGGATGACATCGCCTGCATCGATCAAAACCCAGTCAGAGGCTTCTTGTCCTTCAACGACTAGGTCCTTAAACCCGCGCTCTTTCAATCCCCGCTGCACATAGTCAGCCAAAGCACTGACATGCCGATTTGAACGACCGGAGGCGACGAGCAAATAATCAGCAATGGAGGATTTCCCGCGAATGTCGATCTCAATGACATCCTGAGCCGAGTTTTCGTCCAGAATATGTTGGATGAAGTCTGACAGCTCTTTCGCTTCCGGTCCGTCATTGACGGAAACTTTTGCGGGCGTTTCTTGATGTGAGGCGGTCAGAAGACTCTCCATGGATTATGCGGTGGTTCCATCGTTATCATATGCGAAAGCTCTAGGCTACTCGCTAACGGGACGCGCGAATAGCGGATGAGCTGCGTTTGTCCAGCGGCAGAGTCAGGTAGGTCCAGGCGGGAGCCGCCATGTTTTTCAGTCTATGCGCTTGATCTTCACCGATGCGCGCAAAGTTATATTGCCGAGCAGCCTGTCCAAGGCGGGCGCGGATGGGTGAGCCTGGTCGCGCGATCACGGCGACGGGTATGGTTTCGATGATTGTTTGCCAGTCTCGCCATTTTGGGAGTTGAAGCAGATTATCTGCACCCATCATAAAGACGAATTGCGTATCGGCCTGACGGGCTTTTAAAGTTGAAAGAAGATCAACCGTATATTGCGTGTCGTATCGAAGCTCGACATCGGATATTTTCATTTTGGGCGGCAGGGGAAGCTGGCGGACTGTTTCAGCACGGCTTTCCCAACTCGGCTGCTCAGGTTTGAGCGGGTTTTGCGGGCTTACGAGCCACCAAATTTCATCGAGTTGAAGTTGGCGCAACCCGGCACGCGCCACATGTAAATGCCCGCCATGTGCCGGATTGAAGGATCCGCCGAATAATCCGATAGACCTCAAGGTCGAACCTGACCCGTGCCGCGCACCTGATATTTGTAACTCGTAAGGTGTTGAGCGCCAACTGGCCCGCGCGCATGAATGCGTCCCGTTGCAATACCAATCTCCGCGCCGAACCCAAATTCACCGCCATCTGCATATTGGGTCGAGGCATTATGAAGGACGATTGCGCTATCCACGCGGTCTAAGAAAATCTGTGCCGCATTGGAGTCTTTAGTTAAAATCGCATCCGTATGACCGCTGCCATATTTCGCGATATGGGAGAGGGCGGCCATTATATCATCGACGATCGCGATATTCAGGATAGGCGCGAGATGTTCCGTGTCGAAATCAATGTCTGTCGCTTCCACAGCATTTTTCAAATGCGGTAAGGCGCGTCTGTCGGCACGGAGCTCACAACGCTCTCCAATCGCGCTTTCCAAAGCGGGAAGGAAACGTGTGGCGATATCAGCATCAATTAAAACAGTTTCCGTCGAGCCACAGACGCTGGTTCGACGAAGTTTAGCATTTTCAATAACTTGGATTGCTAAGTTAAACTGAGCGTCTTTGTGAACATAACAGTGATTTAGCCCGTCTTCATGCGCCAGAACCGGAACGCGTGCCTCTTTCTGGACACGCGAAACAAGACCTTTCCCGCCGCGCGGTATAATTAAATCGATCGTTCCACCGAGCCCGTCGAGCATATGACCCACTGCGGCGCGATCCGTCGTTTGTACAAGGTTGATAGATGTCTCTGGCAAGTCCGCTTCCGCAAGACCTTTTTGCAAAGCCAGATGGATTGCGCGGTTTGAATTCAGGCTCTCAGACCCACCCCGCAGAACACAGGCATTTCCTGACTTGACGCACAGGCCGCCTGCATCAGCTGTCACATTCGGGCGGCTTTCATAAATCATTCCGATTACGCCCAATGGCACACGGACTTTCGCAAACTTTAATCCGTTTGGCTGTTCCCATTCCGTCTCAACAGAGCCGATGGGATCGGGTAAAGCAGCAATTGACTCTAAACCTTGCGCGATACCTTCAATTCGATCTTCATCTAATTTCAACCTGTCGAGCAAAGGTGCGGATAATCCTTTTTCCGTGGCCGTTTTCATGTCTTGGGAGTTTGCTGACAAAATCTCCGAACTGGCGTCACGGATATAACGTGCCATTGCTGTGAGCGCTTTATTGCGAGATGCCTTGCTTGCAATACGCAACTCATGACTGGCCTCTTTCGCGGCAAGACCCAGTTCCAGCATGTTCGTTTCGAGTGTCATTTTTAGAGCATTACCAAATTGTCGCGGTGGATGATTGCCGCACCGTTTTCATAGCCTAATACGGCTTCGATCTCAGCAGATTTTAAGCCTTTGATGCGGTCGGCTTCTTGAAGGTCATAGGTGACGAGGCCTCGCGCGATTTCGGACCCATCCGCCATAATCGAAACGGCGTCACCCTTTTCGAATTTTCCGGAAACAGAGATCACACCTGCCGGGAGGAGACTGCTGCCATTTTGGAGCGCTTTCACGGCGCCCGCATCAATATGCAGGATACCATTGGGTTTCAATGTTCCGCCGATCCATTGCGCACGGGCTTTCCTGGGATTGCTTTTTGCGTTGAAACGAGAGTGTTTTGCGCCTGAGCCAAGATGTCCTAACGCTCCAACGGCTCGTCCGTCACAGATAATCATATCGCAACCGGCCTGCGTCGCTATCTTTGCTGCCGCCAATTTGGTGACCATGCCGCCTGATCCAACCCCTGCGGCTGCGTTGGGGGCTCCGCCCATGGCGATGATGTCATCGGTCAATTCCGTGATGACTGGTATATGCGCCGCCGAAATATCCGTTCGGGGGTCCGCTGTATACAGTCCGTCAATATCAGAGAGCAGGATGAGGAGGTCAGCCCCGATCATTTGCGCGGTACGGGCCGCTAATCTGTCATTGTCCCCATAGCGAATTTCATCCGTGGCGACTGTGTCATTTTCATTGATGATAGGAATTGCGCCCAATCCCATCAGTGTGTCCAGCGTGGACCTCGCATTTAACCAACGCCGCCGATTTTCAGTATCATTTAACGTTAGCAGGGCTTGGGCAGTCATAAGCTCATACTTTCCAAGCGCATCATCATAGGCACGCGTTAGGCTGGATTGTCCGGCGGCTGCACAGGCCTGTTTTTCGGGAAGTGAGAGCGATTTACCGAATAGTTTCAATCGTTGTCGTCCAAGTGCAATGGCACCGGAGCTCACCAGCACGATACGTTTGTTATCCAGCTTTGACAGGTCCATTGCGAGGGCTGCCAACCAGTCTTCGCGCAGTGTCTGTGTTTCAGTATCTACCAAAATGGCAGAGCCGATTTTTATGACAATGGTTTCGGCGTCGGCAAACATGGGACTAAGGCGACCAACCTTTGACATCCTCAATTTCGCCGCTGGCGATCTGGGCCTGTCTGAGCTTTTCTGCCCGCTCAGCTTCTTCGCCCGCACGTCTGAGCTCAACATGTTTGTAGAGTGCAGCCAAAACCAGAGTTAGGCCTTGTTGGGCCACAGAACTGATGGGGAAGGGACGTTGGCCGCAAGCCGCTTCCAATCCGTCTTGCAGCTCCGCAATGCGCTCAGGGCTCAACGAGTCACATTTGGAGATCGCGACGACTTCCGGTTTGTCCTCAAAGCTCTCATCATAATCTTCCAGCTCTTTGCGAATGGTCAAATAATCCGCCACGGGATCTTCTGATGTTCCGGCGACGAGATGTAGGATCGCGGCACAGCGTTCGGCATGCCCCAAAAACCGATGTCCGAGGCCAGCCCCTTCAGCGGCACCTTCGATCAGGCCTGGCAAGTCAGCAATAACAAAGCGTTCCGCTGTTCCCATGCTCACCACACCTAAATGCGGATGAAGGGTCGTGAAGGGATAATCCGCCGTTTTCGGTTTGGCGGCACTGACAGTCGACAAAAAGGTCGATTTGCCTGCATTGGGCAAACCGATGAGGCCTGCATCCGCGATGAGTTTCAACCGCAGCCAAACCCATTTTTCTTCACCCTCTTCACCGGGATTGGCTTGACGGGGCGCTTGGTTCGTCGCGCTTTTGAAACGGGCATTCCCCCAGCCGCCATTTCCGCCTTTTGCCATAAGAACGCGTTCGCCGTCTTCGGTCAGGTC
>CAYZGF010000020.1:0-3958 GCA_964477595.1 uncultured Algimonas sp. | reverse complement strand
ATCCCCCCCGCGGCCTTTCCGGCCTTTGGCATTATCAACGGGTGGCCCGCCCCGGGCCTGGGCGCCAAGACTTCATCTGTTTCCGCATCGATGACTTGGGTCCCAACGGGGACTTTCAGGATAATATCTTCCGCCGCCGCACCATGACGGTCGCGCCCCATGCCATGCATGCCCGTCTTCGCTTTGAAATGTTGTTTGTAACGGTAATCTATGAGCGTGTTCAGGCTGCGCGTGGCTTCCAGATAAACGTGACCACCGCGACCGCCATCACCTCCATTGGGTCCCCCAAAGGCAATATATTTCTCTCGTCGGAAGGAGATACTACCGCCGCCGCCCGTACCGGACTTTACAAATATTTTGGCTTGATCGAGGAATTTCATAACGCCGTCCTTACGCCTCGAGGGATGACTTGGCTAGGTCTGAGAGCGTTGCATGCATACCGGGACCGAAACCGATTTCGGGCCGGGCTTTAAAGCCGAAACGGGAATAAAAGCCGCTCTGGCCCTCTGCCGCAAATAAGCCGATCATACAGTCTTTTGGATATGTGGTTTTCAATTGTTGGATCAGTACGGTCATGAGCAACTGACCCACGCCACCTTCGCGGTAAGCCTTCATGACAATGACGTCTTGGATATAGATATTCAAAACGCCATCTCCGACAAAACGCGCCATGCCGACGGCTCGTTCATCAGCATATGCGATCACACCGCCAAGTGACCCGTCCAGCGCCGCCTGCGCCTGGATAAGCGTGAGTGGACCCCAACTGACATCTGACCTGAAGGTTTGGAATTCTTCCGCACTCGGTAGTCGGAATTCAGTCTCGATATTCACAGTACAGCCTTACGGATGAAATCCTGTGACAGGGCTTTCTTGAGACGACCCATAGAAAAGTAATATTCAGGCTCGCCAGAGCGCTCAAAGCCGAGTTTTTCGAGCACGCGCGCACTGCCGGGGTTATCTGTGAATACGCCTGCGATACGGTCCGCCTTGCCTAAGGTTTCATCCGCTTCACTTAAGAGAGCGGAACAGGCTTCGGTGATGTAGCCCTGACCCCAAAAGGGCCGCCCAATCCAATATCCAATTTCCCAAAGCGCATCCTCGCTACGTTTGAAGAGGTCAGCGATACCGATAAGCTTGTCGTCAGTTTTTAGCGTTATGGCATAGGGATGCGCTAACCCTCGGCGCTTTGCCGAATGGAATGTCATGATCTTAAATTCGGCGGATAGTACGGGGTAGGGGTAAGCAATGCTGCCTGTCATACGCGCAATATCGAAATCTGAAACAAGCTTGGAAAATGCCGCGGCATCACTTTGTTTCGTTTGGCGAAGAACCAACCGCTCTGTTTCGATTTCATTACGCATGACAATCCTCCCAAATTGTCAGCAGGGGCTGTCTACAGCCATTAAAAAAGGGAGACCGGGTGGACCCGATCTCCCTGCTGTTTTGAAACGGGTCGCCTTAAAGCGGTCGACCCGTGAAAATCAGGTCTCTATTCTGCGGCCTCAGGAAGGTCGACTGAGACATATGTGCGGTCATTGCGTTTCGTTGTGAAAGACACGCGGCCTTCTGTAAGGGCGAAGAGTGTGTGATCTTTGCCCATACCAACATTGGCGCCGGGATAGTATTTAGTCCCGCGCTGACGAATGATAATGTTTCCCGGGATGACCGATTGGCCACCGGATTTCTTGACGCCTAAGCGACGGCCGGCACTATCGCGACCGTTATTGGATGAACCACCAGCTTTTTTATGTGCCATGACGAACTCCTAAATTACGTGAGGGGCGGCGTTTACGCCTTAGCCCTTAATGCCTGTGATACGAACGACTGTCTCGAGCTGACGATGTCCTTGCTTGCGGCGATAGTTTTGACGACGCTTCTTTTTGAAAACGATAACTTTGTCGCCTTTGCGCTGTTCCAGGACTTCACCCGTAACAGATGCGCCTTTTACGAGGGGGGCACCAACTTTTACGTCGCCGGCTGCACCGTGCATCAAGACATCACCAAATGTGATTTTCCCACCGGCTTCACCGTCGAGTTTTTCAACAATAATGATGTCGTCTTTGGCAACTTTATACTGCTTACCACCAGTTTGAATGACTGCGAACATGGTTTGTCCTGTTCCTCTAAGTGATCCTCTCAAAAGAGGGTACACGGTCTTAAAATACATAAAAGCCGCGCTGGGCGAATCCCGCGGCGGCCAATTCGACGCCCTTATAAGCTCTTGTACCGGGCTGTCAATCCGCTTGCGCGTGAGTTTGACAGAGAGACCTCTAGATAGAAGCCCCCAATACTTACCTATTCAGGCACCAAAAAACCCCGCCAATGAAGATCACTGGCGAGGTTTTTAAACCTTTTCTCCGACGATTATTCGCCGGAGTGTAAGTCTTAGCTAGGCTTAGTTGCGTGGGCGAACCCGACCGATAACAACACCGTTGGAGACGATTTCGCCATTGGCGTTAACGCGTCCGATAACGGCGCCGGAGCTGTTCACGACTGAGCCGTCAGCGCGGACTGTAAAGTCGCCCGCTGAAACACCGCCGGCTGCACCAGATGCACCGTTGATGAGGCTTCCGCCGCCAACTGATCCAATTGTCGAGCGATTGTTCAATCCGCCAGCTGCACCTGCGGCTCCAGCCGCTGCACCGGAGACTGATCCGCTAGTCGCAGACAATCCACGAAGGACAACTTGACCGGCGCTGTTCACAACTGAACCATCCGCACGCATTGTACCGATGACAGCACCCGCTGCATTCCGGACAGAGCCGTCAGCACCGATTGTGTAACCACCCGCGATGTTTGCACCACTGAGTGTTCCTGCTCCGCCGCCAGTCGTTGTGACTGTCGTGCCTGTTGTAAAGCCACCTGTCGTTCCGGTCACTGTACCGCCAGTGGTAAATCCACCGGTTGTCAGCTGGTTACCGGAGACCATTGAGCGCCAATCGACACCCAAAGCATCAACTGTCGTCAATGTCAGGCCGCCTGTGGACAGGCCACGGGCTGTCTGGAAGCGCTCAACAGCTGCATAGGTCTGCTGACCAAGGCGTCCGTCAATCGCACCATTATAGTAGCCTTCTGTTCTCAGCGCCGTTTGAATTGCGCGGATAACCGTTACGCTCGCATTGGCTTCACAAAGAACCTGACGCCATTCAGCCTTTTCAGGGCTTGTCTGCGTCCGGCGCTCAATTGTGCCGTATTGTGCCGGGATGACAACAGTTTCAGTCCGTGCAGGTTGAACTACACGCTGGACTTGAACCGTATCATAACGGGCCGGGATCACGCGACGTTCAATACGCGGTGCACCGTCAACCACACGACGTGTGACTTGCTTGGTAACAGCCGGGATTGTCCGCTCCTGCGTCGTTGCCGGTGTTCTGACAACACGACGTGTGACTTCGCGTGTGACAGCCGGGATACGGCGCTCTTGCGTAGCAGCCGGTGTCTTAATGCGACGACGTGTTTCCGTCTTAGTAACAGCCGGGATGACACGTTCCTGCGTTGTGGCCGGTGTGCGCATGACACGACGTGCAACCTGCTTGGTAACAGCCGGGATTGTCCGCTCAGTGACACGAGCCGGTGTCTTCACCACGCGGCGAGACACTTGCTTCGTCACGGCCGGGATGGTCCGTTCGACAGTTGCGGCAGGCGTTTTGACGACACGACGCTCAACAGTATTTGTAACTGCCGGGATTGTACGTTCCGTTGTCCGTGCAGGTGTTTTGACGACCTGACGCGACACAGTCTTTGTGACTGCCGGAATTGTACGCTCTTGCGTTGTTGCCGGTGTGCGCATGATGCGACGCGCAACCTGCTTCGTCACAGCCGGGATAGTCCGTTCCGTCACAGCAGCTGGTGTTGCCACGACACGACGAGAGACTTGCTTCGTCACAGCCGGGATTGTCCGCTCAACAGTTGACGCAGGAGTATTAACGACACGACGAGTTTCATTATTCGTGAACGC
>CAYZGF010000019.1:233-19317 GCA_964477595.1 uncultured Algimonas sp. | reverse complement strand
GCGGCGACACCCCATAGGCCTGCCGCGATCCACCATCCGCTTTGTCGATAGATTTTGCGGCTGCGGTTCGTTGGAAGAGCTTGAATGACGGCATAGGCCATGATCCCGACAAATATAGGTAACCAGATTGAAAAAGCTGTGGTTTGCGGAACCAAAATATTCTCTGTGAGATCCGAGAAGTCAGATGGACTACGGGCGTTGTCTAAGAAAATTCCCAAGGAAGAAAACACCCAAATTAACGGAGATGCGATCAATATTGCCGCTTGACGGAGGATGTCTGAAGATTGTGGATTTTTGCGTGTTGTCATGAGGTATTTACGCTTCAGATACGAAAATGTCGCGAAAAATAATACATACGCCTTTCTTTGTGGTATAAGAACAGCCTGAGCCAAACGAAACGACAACAGAAAGGTTGCCCATGCAAATCCAAATCGCCTCTAAAGGTATCGATGTTTCACAAGCACTACGCGAGCGTATCACAGATCGATTAGAGGAGATGATGGACAAGTATATCCACCGAGAGGGGGAGGCCCAGGTCAGTATTTCGCGGGAGGGGTCAGGGTTCAAAACCATTTGTTCCGTTCATTTACCCTCTGGCGCGTCCATGGAAGGCCAGGGCAAAGCGCAAGAGGCCTATCCGGCCTCTGATGAAGCCTTAGAGCATATCGAGAAGCGTTTACGCCGTTATAAACGTCGTTTGAAGGATCACAGCCAGCGCGCAAAAGCTAAAGAAGCATCGATGTTCGTGCTCGAAAACCCTGTTACCGAGGATCAGGATGAAGACAGTAATGCAGGGGCTCAGGACGAGCCCATGGTCATTGCGGAAAGCGTCAAAAAAATCAGAACGCTGACGCCGGGCATGGCCGCATTGGAACTGGGCTTGGCAGATTCGGGAGTCGTTGTTTTCAACAATGCCCGGCACGGCGGAATTAATGTCGTCTTTAAACGGGCTGATGGCCACATCGGTTGGATTGACCCTAAATCAGGCTAAATTACCGCCTTTTCACTGTAGAACAGGATTAAATGCTGGGCTGAGTCCAGTATTTGACCTGTGAACAGGCTGTCGATAGGTGTCCGCCGACTTAAACGAACATATGATTGCTATGCGGCGATATGTGTTCCGGCGATATTGCCTCTGGCGCGTTTAAGATAAGAGTGTCTCAATGAGTGACGTTTTATTTTCAGTGGAAAGTGTTGTTGTTGACTTAAATGTCAGCTCTCAAAAACAGCTGTTCCAAGATATGGCGACACGCTTAATTGAGGCCCATGATCTCGACATTGTGTGCCGGGACATAGTGGCGGCCGCCATGGAACGCGAGCGTTTAGGCTCTACAGGCGTCGGCAATGGCGTGGCTCTGCCACATGCGCGTATTTCCGGCTTGGACAATGTGGTCGCAGGCTTCGCAAGATTGACCGAGCCTATGGATTTCGACAGCGTTGATGGTCGCCCTGTGGATCTGGTCGCCTTTCTGCTGGCCCCCGAAGATGCGGCCGGTGCCCATTTGCGGGCATTGGCTCGGGTGTCCCGGACCTTACGCCGCGACGAAAATCGCTCCCGTTTGCGCTCAGCCCCCGACGCTTTAAGCGCATTTATGATCTTGTCAGACGACTCCGTGAAACGCGCCGCTTAAGGCTCTTGTCTTGAAAATCTGCTGGCGCACTGTCATAGGATGATCCCTATTTCATTCTAAGGCAGAGCTGCGTTCGTGAAGCCCACTAATCCATCACGCTTGTTTAACCGGGAATTGTCCTGGCTATTTTTCAATACGCGCGTCTTGGAAGAAGCTGAAAACCCTGCTGTCCCATTACTTGAGCGGGTTCGGTTTCTGTCAATCTCTGCATCTAATCTGGACGAATTTTACATGGTTCGCGTCGCAGGTTTGAGAGAACAGGTCAGGGCGGGTGTTCAGGGTGAAGATATCAGCTTGCTGTCGCCTGCCGAACAGCTTGAAAAAATCAATAGGCGTGCCGGAAAAATTGTTTCTCGGCAAAGTCGCTGTTGGCGGAGTCTACAAAAAGAACTCACGGCGTCAGACATAAATGTTCTGCGCGTAAAAAACCTGTCCAAAGGTCAAACAGATGATCTTCGCGCGACCTTTGACAAGACTATTTTGCCATTACTCACGCCCTTGGCGGTCGATCCGGCCCACCCCTTTCCGTTCTTATATAATCTTGGATTCGGGATTGCGTTAAGATTGGAAAAACAAGACCGAGAGCCGTTATTTGGGCTCATAACCGTCCCGCAGAACGTACCACGTCTTATTGAGATTAAAGCAGGCGGAAAAGGCCATAACTTTGTCTTGATCGAAGATGTTTTACGGACATTTGCCCCCGATATTTATCCGGATTTCGATGTCCAGGAGTCCGGTGTTTTTCGTATCACGAGAGATAGTGGTATTGCGGTCGATGAACGCGCGGAAGATTTGGTCCGCCATTTCGAAAATCTTTTACGTAAGCGACGCCGTGGTCGCGTTATTCGTCTGGAAATCAATAAAAAGATGAAGCCCGCATTACGTGATTTCCTAATCAATAGTTTTGATTGTGCAGATGAAACGGTTGAAGAGGCTGCAGATGTGTTGGGTTTGCGGGATATGTCTGAACTTGTGAAAACGGGCTCATCAGAACAGCTTTTTCCGCCGTTTAAGGCGCGTTTCCCGGAACGTATCCGTGAATTTGAGGGGGATTGCCTTGCGGCTATCGCGGCCAAAGATATTTTGGTCCATCACCCTTATGAAGAATTTGAAGTTGTCATTCAATTCCTCCAACAGGCGGCGAGAGACCCTGATGTTGTGGCGATAAAACAGACGCTCTATCGTACCAGTGATGACAGCCCAATTGTACAGGCCCTCATTGATGCGGCGGACGCCGGAAAAACAGTTACAGCCTTGGTTGAATTAAAGGCGCGATTTGATGAAGCATCAAATATGCGCTGGGCGCGGGATCTGGAACGGGCCGGCGTCCAAGTCGTCTATGGATTCATTGGTTATAAGACCCACGCAAAAGTAAGCTTGGTAATCCGCCAAGAGCAAGACGAGTTAAAAACCTACACACATTTAGGCACCGGAAATTATCACGCTTTGAATGCGAAAATTTACACTGACCTTGCACTTTTCACGGCAGATAAAGTCATTGGTGAAGATGTCGGCAAAATATTTAATTTTGTCACGAGTTATAATGAACCCAGAGATTTACAGAAATTATCTGTTGCGCCTTTGTCGCTGCGTGAAACATTGATGGATCATATTGACCGAGAAATTCTTCATGCCCGCGCCGGACGTCCTGCGCGAATTTGGGCCAAAATGAATGCCTTGGTCGATCCTGTTATGATTGAGAAGCTCTATGGTGCGTCTCAAGCCGGGGTAAAAATAGACCTTGTTGTGCGAGGGATTTGTTGCTTGCGTCCGAATGTGAAGGGCATGAGCGAAAATATCCGCGTGAAATCAATTATTGGTCGGTTCTTGGAACATTCCCGAATTATCTGTTTTGGCAACGGTGCGGCTTTGCCCTCTGACCAAGCCTTGGTTTTCATCAGTTCTGCCGATTGGATGCCACGTAATTTAAACAGGCGCATTGAAACCCTCGTACCTGTGGAAAGCCCGACCGTGCATAATCAAGTGTTGGACCAAATCATGATGGCGAATTTGCTGGATAACGCAAATAGCTGGGAGTTACAGGCGACAGGTCGTTATGTCAGAGTGAAGCCGGAAGACGGTCAGCCACGTTTCTCTGCCCATGAATATTTTATGGAAAATCCTTCTCTGTCAGGGCGGGGCGGGGCGCTTGCGGATTCGGCACCAGCCTCACTTGAGGATTCGGATTTACCCGCCACGCAAATCTTTCATCCAAAACTGGTCAGCTAACTGTCTTTGCAACAAAATTTACGACAGCTGGCTGTCATTGATATCGGATCAAATTCCGTTCGGCTGGTTATTTATGATATTTTCGGGGCGCATTTTACGCCCGTTTATAATGAGAAAATCCTTGCCGGATTGGGGCGTGACTTACGTAAAACCGGACGCCTTTCTGAAGAGGGGAAACGAAAATGTCGTGCCGCTCTCGCGCGGTTTTCTCATATTATTGAGGCGCGAGCCCTTCCGCCGCCGCTTGTCGGGGCGACGGCGGCCCTACGTGTTGCCGAAGATGCGCCTGATTTCGTAGCCTCTATCTTGTCTGAAACAGGATTGGATATATCGCCGATTTCGGGTCAGGAAGAAGCGCGTCTCGCTGCGTTAGGGCTTTTATCCAGCAATGATCGACGATCTGGAATTGGTGCCGATTTAGGTGGGGCCAGTCTGGAATTAATGCGAATAGATGCAGCCCTAAAAAATGACGGTGCGGAGGTTCAAGGTGTCTCTCTACCCTTGGGACCGTTTGATGCGATTGGCGGCAATTTATCAAGCTTGACGGTTGAAGATTATGCGGCGCGAATTCCGGACTTGGATGCCGCTTTGGGAAAAGCACCCGGCTATTTGGACGGCGAAGATATTCTTTATCTCGTTGGTGGCGCGTGGCGAAATCTGGCTTCCGTTTACCAACAACGCATCAATTATCCGCTGCGCACATTGCAAGGCTACAGGCTTTCGGCAAAAGCGGCTGAAGCTTTGGCGCATTGGGCGTGGACAGATGGTCTGGAGGATGTGCTGAGCTGGTCCGGTATGAGAAAGGCCCGGGCGGAAACTTTGCCATATGCCGGCCTTATGCTCGAACGACTTCTGAAGCGTTTCTCACCTAAGGCCGTTGTTGTGTCTATGGCTGGGCTTCGGGAAGGTTTGGTTTGGAATACACTGCCCCAAACGATAAAAAACAGGGATGCGTTAATTGACGGTTGCCGGGACTTTGCGCGCGGCTTTGTGCAAGCTGAACATTTCGGTCCGCCGCTTTACAGATTTTTGTCGCCCCTTTTACCGGCATTGCCCTGTGGGTTTGGTGAAAAAGAAGATGCCCGCTTGCTGCAAGCGGCCTGTCATTTGGCGGGACTCGGGAAAAATCTGCATCCGGACCACCGGGCAGAGCTTGTATTTGAGGATGTCCTTTATGCGCCTGTTGCAGGGCTTAGCCATGCAGAACGGGCTTTCCTCTCCTTATCGCTTTTCCGAACCTACACGGCCAAGCGAAAACCTCCGGTCGTAGGTCTGGTTGATGAGCTTTTAATTGAGGCCCAACGTCATACGGCCGCTTGTATTGGTGAAGCAATCCGGCTTGGGATCGTGGTGACGGGACGGACTCCGTCTCTACTCAGTGATTTCCAATTAGAGGTCAAAGGCGCAGAGTTACATTTGACATGTCAGCCCGGACGGGAGGAAATGATCACGGACCAAGTGCAATATAGGCTCACGAAACTCTCAAAGCTTCTTGGTCTGGCACCCGTCACGCTTTAGGCGCAAAGGTCGCAAGACATGGTCTTGTCAAATACGTTTCATTCTGCGTAGGCTGAGAATCAGTTACGCAAGAGATTGGAGATCCGCTTTCAAACCCAGTGTCAGTCCCAAAACGAGCCCTGCAATAATTCGGATTGACGCAAAATGAGTGCGCTTCCCCGTCATATTATTGATCTCAAAAATGCTGCGCCCGTGAGTCAGGGAAATTATCCCTGTCTGATTTTGAATGCCGATTACCAGCCGCTCTCCTATTTTCCGCTCTCGCTCTGGTCTTGGCAGGACGCCGTGAAAGCTGTTTTCCTCGACCGCGTGAACGTCGTCGATCATTATGAGCAATGCGTCCGCAGCCCGACATTTGAGATGCAAATGCCGTCCGTCGTCGCGCTCAAGGACTATGTCCCACAAAATCGGTCACCGGCCTTTACGCGCTTTAATCTGTTTCTTCGGGATGGATTTGAATGTGCTTATTGTAGGTCACCCAATGAGTTGACCTTTGATCATGTCGTTCCGCGTCGTTTGGGCGGTAAGACGAGCTGGACAAATATCGTCGCGGCCTGCTCCAGCTGTAATCTGAAAAAAGGCGGGCGCTTACCTAAAGAGGCGCGGATGCATCCAGCCTTCAAACCGGTTCAGCCGACTATGCATCAATTACAAAGCCAAGGCCGTCGATTCCCGCCCAACCACCTGCATGAAAGTTGGCTCGATTATCTCTATTGGGATGTTGAATTGAAGGCCTAGACGACAAGGTGGCGGTCCGTTAGCAAGGATGCGATAGGGGAGATTTCACGATGACCAATACCGATCCGGGTGCGCCTGAATACCAATATGACTGGCAGAATCCTGACAGTAAAAAATTCGACTTCGGACGGACATTCACGCGCACGATGGATATCCTCAAAGCCCGCGGTGTGAAAATGATTATATTGTCCACCCTGCTTGTCGGCTTGCCGTTTTTCCTGATCGGTATTTGGCCAATGTTTCTGGCCGGGGGGATGCAAGACCTTATATTGGGAGATGATCCGGACGCTTTTCTCGATATTTTCTCAGGGACAATTCTGGCTGTTATCACCATTGGTGGTTTGCTGACTTTACTGGCCAGCTTATGGTTACAGCCCGCACTGATTAGGATCTCTTATAATGCTGTCACTGGCGAGGATGTTCCTGCCTTGTCCGTATTGAAAAATATCACGCGTTTTGTTTTGCCTGTTTTCGGGTTTTTCATTTTGTACGGGCTTGCCGTTATGTTCGGGCTTTTGCTGCTGATCATCCCCGCATTGTTCATCGGTCTGGGTTGGATGATGGGCGCACATATTATTGTCCTGGAAGGGCTAGGCGTGACCGACTCCATCAGCCGGTCTTGGACATTGACGAAAGGGTCAAAGCGCTGGCTGTTTTTACTGGGGCTGGTGTTCTGGCTCATTGGGACAGTTCTCTCGGTCATTATTTCCATTCCGATTTACTTTATGGGTGATCCAAATGTCGCGATGCTTGAAGGCGCCAGCACAGGATATTGGATTTTCAACGGTGCTGTCAGCGCAATTGCACAGATCGTCGTCACGGTAATGGGAGTCGCTTGGAGTACGTCAGCCTATGTCGAGCTTCGCAAAATTCGGGAGGGAGTTGATCCTGAAAGCCAGGTCGACGTTTTCTCTTAAGCCGACGCTTCGGCCTTTATCCGTCCTATCATGGCCGCGAGGCCATTAGAGCGCTGTGCGGATAAATGCTCTGCCAGGCCGAGCTTTGACAGAATATCATTTGCATCAAGGCTTGCGATCTCTGCCGAGCTTCGTCCAGAGAAAATCTCCAACACGATAGCGACTAACCCTTTGACAATATGGGCGTCGCTATCACCTGCGAAGGTCCAGAGGTCGCCCGTCTTTTGGCTGACCAGCCAAACCTGACTCGCGCAGCCTTTGACCTTATTTGCTTCCGTCCGCGCGTCATCCGGCAAAGGCGCTAGGCCTTTGCCAAGATCGATCACATGCATGTAGCGATCTTCCCAATCATCGAGAAAAGCGAAATCGTCGATCATGTCCTGAATATTCGTCGGATAGGTCATGAAGCGCATATAGGGAGGCTTAAGCCAAATGTCTTTAGGTCCGACACCTCATTTGGGTGTGCAACACAGTGGAATATGGCGTCAGACGCGAATGGATTAGCCAGAGGGCTGTGAATTTGCTTTGAACCACTGAATTAACCATGTTCATGCTGATTACGCGCGCATGTTACAGTGGCAGGGAGTTGGATTTGACGGTTACAGTCCACCAAACGGAACGACGCAGCTTTATTGAGAGGCAGCCCGTATTCCTACCAAGCCTTGTTTGGTTGCTGGCCTTAGCTGCAGCCTTAGCTGCGCTTGCCTTACGAGGCTCTGATATTATCGGCCTTTTGCCGCTCTTCGCGGCGGCCTCTGTTCCCGGCATATTGGGATTGCTTTTTGCCCGCATTGCTGAGCGTGAATGGGTGCAAATCGTCCTCATGCTCAGTTGGGCGGCTTTGGCGCTCTTGGCCTGCTTGACCTTGGGCTTCAAACCCATGGCTCTTTTATTCATCGCAGTTCCGGCTTTGGCCTGTCTTTTTGAGCGTGAGAAGGTTTTAGAAGGCACAATCATTGCCGCTTTGATTGCGGGTGTTGTTTGGTTTGCCGGACGGGAAGGCTATCTTCCGGACCCGCCATCTTGGAACGCATCTATCATATCCTGGGCAAAGCTCTCCGCTTTCGCCGGATTATTGGCCTTTGGATTGGCCACACTATTCGCAGCGTCCTCCAAGCGTCGCCCTGTCTCGGACTCCAGCCGGACATTTTGGCGTGACGGCGTGGAAGGCGGATTATTCGAATATGACGCAGCCGCCCGCTTGGTCGGGACCAATATGCAGGGCGCCCAACAGTTTTCAGGCTCGGTTCCCAAGGATCTCCTGGATTACCTACCGGATGATCATCCCGATAAAGCGGCATTTGGGGCAACATTGGATGCTGCGCGCCGGAATAATGCTCCACAAGGTCTCCGCGTTTCTCATTCGGGCAGTGGTCAAACGGCCAATTATGATCTTCGCGTTACACCTCTGGCCTCAAAGGGTTGGCTCGTCCACGCACATGACCGCACGGATGACGAAGCACAAATGGAAGCTTTGCGCCAAAGAGGGGCCATGGCTGTGCAGGACAGCACCGATAAAACACTATTCTTTGCCGGGGTCAGTCATGAGCTTCGGACGCCCCTAAATGCGATTATCGGGTTTTCGGATATGATGCGGTCCCGCCTGTTTGGACCTCTGCCGGGAAAATATGCCGAATATGCCGATCTAATACATGAGAGTGGCCAACATATGCTCGACCTGATTGGCGACGTTCTCGATCTCTCCAAAGTCGAAGCCGGTCGCTATGAATTAAATTATGATACATTTGATGCGGCTGATGTCATCCGGTCATCTGTCAAAATGATCCGTCCGGCGGCAGATGCGGCAGAGGTCAATATTGATATTAATCTCGACTTGGATCAGGCGCTTTTAATCCAAGCGGACCGACGCGCCATGCGCCAGATTCTTCTGAACCTATTATCTAATTCTGTGAAATTTTCAGACAAGGGTGGTCAGATTGAAATTGATGCGCAAGCCATTGATGGTGATCTTGAATTGACCGTCACGGATGACGGGGCAGGTATGAGCGCCGAAGAGATCGCGCGTATCGGGGACCCTTACGCGCAAGGAGAGGCGGCGCAAATGTCAGCGGAACGCGGATCAGGTCTCGGCCTGTCGCTCGTCAGGTCTTTGACAGAACTCCATGGTGGTAAGATGAATATCCGTTCCGGCAAAGGCGACGGAACGCGCGTCAAAATCATTCTGCCCCTGCAAGCGGACTAAAAGAAAACCCGCCACACCCCGGACCGGGCATGGCGGGTTGAACCTGTCTCTCGGACCAGAGACGGGATTTTAGCGTTAGTGGCGTCCGCCCAAGCGAGAGGCCGGGCTGGCTAAACTCATCAACAGCAGAACCAGACCAAAGGCCATAATTAGGATCAAGCCATAGGCAGAGACAGTCCGGTCGCCGAGTTGTACAAGGCCTTTCCCCGGTAATTTGTCGCTGAGTGTTGCTTTCAGATTACGTCCGGCAGGTTTCACACGGTCCTGCAAACGATCTGTGGCACGCGCCATGTCATCAAGCGTCCGCAGATCAGAGGCTGCATCCGTTTTGGCTTTGACCCAACGCTTTGTCGCTGACCATTTGACTTTGGTCTCGCGTCTGAAGTCCTCAAAAGACCCAATTGATTTTTGTGTCTCAACCTTGAATTCGAACGGTCCTCGCAAGCCTGATGCTGCCTGTGTTGAGTGCATTTCGGCAGAAGACACTGTTGGCTTAAGCCTTGGCACGACGTTGACGACCTTCACATTCGTCTCTGCCCGTCCCAAATTTTCCAATATGGGCGTCTCGGATTGGGGGGCCGTGATCTCACGTTTCATGACGATAGGTTCAACCGGCATTTCAGTTTTATCGGATTTGAAGCTTGGCCATTTTAGTTTGGGCAAACCCACTTGTGGCATTTCAAATTGCGGCCAAGTCATCTCGGGCCACCGGACATCTAAATCCTTTAAAGCGGATAATTCGAAGTCCGGAAATTTGAAGCCGGATGTCGCTTTGGGCACGTCGATACCGGAATCAGACTGCGCTGTTTGTGTCATCACAACCGATTTTGAGGTCCAGCGCACGACGCCGCCAGTTAGCGCATTCCAGTGATCGGATTGAACCAGATTTTGACTCGCTTGTATAAAGCTTGATCCGGGCGTGGCGGAAATGATGCCCGTTAATTTGCCATTGCCCGCACCATAGAGTGCCGCAATACCGCCGCGCCTAATTTTACGGGGGCCGGCTTGGGCCGCCGCATATGTCAGGACCGTATCATCCATACTGGCGGAGCGTTCAAAACCGGCCTGTAATAAATTATCACCTGAACCGGCTTGTCCGGCAAGCGCGTCACGGAAAGCCTTTGGTGCGCCTTGTAAGTAACTTTCTGCGAGGTCAGATGGACCAATCACCAAGACATGCCTATCCCGTGTCGTATTGGCTTTGCGCGTGTAATCCGCATAGGTTAGGCCGTGACCTGAAGACTTTGCAAGACGTCCCAAAACGCGCAGTGCGGCTTCATAGTCCCGTGTTTGACGCGGTAATATAATATAGCTTTCGGCATCCGCGAATAATCCACCTGTCGAGGTTAAATCCGATAATTCAGTTACAGGCGAAGGCGCCGTCTTTGTGAGAGTCAGACGTGACCCGTCACCAATTGCAAATCCGGTATTGAATCCGCTGGACGTTGGGCAGGTGAATTCGGGCCCCGATTGAATATCAGGGGTGAGCGTTAGGATGTTGGCTGTTGCGCGCAGCGCGCCGGGCTGAATATCAAAAGCAACGGATTTACGTTTCTTATCCAGTTTCGATGCGCCTAAGCTTTTCCCGTTTAAAGATACGCTCAAACGGGATTTTTCTGCCAAATTCTCAGCTGCAGACAGGCGCAGCAAGAGCTCGCCGCCTGTTGTGACCGGATTGGCGACATCAAATTTATAATTCTGCGAACCTGCAGCGCTATTTTGTGAAGGCGTAGCGATGTCTAAAAGATGTGTTTTGCCATCTATTCTCTGTTCACCGCCACTCAAATAGTTTTGGAGATTTAATTCACCGAGACTTGAAATCGCACGCCGCGTATTGGGGAGTCGGCGGGTCGCAAACATTTCCAACATTTTGACAATTTCAGCGTCCGTATCGGCTGTGAAAATTAATTCTGTGGGGCGTCCGCGCGGGACGAAAATTCGAGCCCCTTTAGAGTCTAAAATCATAGGATCGCTCGTGACTTCAAAAAGACGATTTCGTTTGACCATAATCACATTGAAATCAGTGTTTTGTGTCGTCACGGAAAAATTGGGGACATCCGGTGTCCGCAAAGAAATGGCTTGCGCGGCGAGGGCTTGCATATCTGTACCATCAGGACCACGGGCAATTAAGCCAACGGTTTTGGGTGATAGAAACGGTGCTCTCAGCGTGTCGTCAATTTCAGCCAGGCTCATATGACGGGTTTTCGCACGTCCTCTCATTAAGAGCGTAGACTCGGTCAGGTCAACTGACCAAGCTCCGTGTATGGGTGCAACACAATCTGAACCTGCGGGTGCAGGATAGGTAATGCGAATTATGTTTCGTTTGGACCGGGATTGTGCGGCATCCAACGGTAAGCGCGCTTCAAACCCTCGTCCATTTGATAAGACCGGAACAGGCTTTCCATTGTTAAATTGGACTTGCAAAGGCGCATTGGGGACGACGCGTGTCAGCGGATCGGCGGAGAGTGTCAGGACGATCTCTGATGTTCGCTCCGATGGCGGCAGGTCAAATTGAAGCTCTAGGCTGGGCCGACGCCAGTCCAACATATGTGTGGTTTGGCCGCTTTCATATCCGGACATATCGGCCAGAGAGGCCGTGTAGCTTGTCTTCACGCCTCTTTGAACATTATCCAAATAGCTGGCAGCGAAGCCTGTCTGCGGCAAGGCCGCTGTGCTAAGTAGGGTGAGTAGTGCCGCGATGCGGCCTGTGCGAGTGTGAAACATGGTCCGATGCCTCAAGGTTAAGATGAGGTTACCGACGCAAGCGGGATGCCAATTATGGCTTTACAGCCGAAAAAATGTCAGATCGTTCTCCTGATCGGTGAAATTTAAATGGCAAGATTGAAAACAGACATTCGTGTGTCGGCCCTTATCCGCCGGGCACAACAGGCAGGTGCTTTCGCGGCTATCCTACGGCGCGGCGATGCTGATGCGGGATCTCTTTGGGTGGTTGTTCGCGCGGGTGCAGAGCTGTTTCGCTACACGGAACAGATGTCGATGAGCGGCGGACGGGAGTGGTATCGGGACGGTCCATTTGATGAGCAAGAGATGGCTCTGCGTACGAATAAAGCCGTGGACCGCGACCCTGATATTTGGATTGTCGAGATTGAAGACACGCAGGGGCGGGCGTTTCTCGATGGTGAGGTGTCTAAGCCGGAGACGGCCGCTGAAGCTGCTGCCAAAGCCTTATTCCGAGGCCGATAAAAGCGGCGATCAATCCGGCGGTTAGACCGTACCACACGCCGACCGCGCCTATATCTGTATGAAGGGCCGTATAGAAGGCGATTGGGAACCCAATCATCCAGTAACTGATCCCTGTAATAATCATCGGCCAAGTGACGTCCGCCAACCCTCTTAAAAGCTGATTGCAGGCAACTTGAACGGCGTCAAAGAACATGAAACCCGCCGCCAAGGGCAGGAATATGACGACGTAATCAAAGACGGGCTTTGTATCTGCCGCATCCATATCGAAGTAGAAAGACGCGACCCATTCAGGTGCGAAAGCGACCGGTATGGCGAAGATGCCAATGGCGATAACTGAGGCAAGAATTGTTGTGGTCGAAGCACGCCGTTCGGCCGGGTTGTTTTCCGCGCCTCTTGCCAGACCAATCCGCACAGCGCCGGCCATGGCGAGCCCATATGGCATCATAAAAGCGGCAGAGGCGACATTCAGGCCGATTTGAAATCCGGCCTGTTCAATCACGCCAACTGCACCGGCAATCAAAACACCCGCATTAAAGAGCATGCCTTCAAAGGTAACGGTCACTGAAATAGGCCAGCCGATTTTTAACAAGCTTCGCATCCGCTCCCAATCCGGTTTCCAAAGATTTGAGAATAAATCGAAGTCCCGCGCCATCTCGTCCCATTTGATGTAAATCACAAAGACGAAGAAGCTGTAGATACAGGCGATTGATGACGCGATACCTGCGCCGATGAGACCCATTTCCGGTGCGCCTAATTTTCCGAATATCAAAACCCAATTCAGCAGAATATTCACCAAAGCCGAGCTTGCCACCAAGAAGAACGGGATAATTGTTTTTCCAATAGTGGCCAAAAAATTTCGAAGTGACATCACGGCCAGTGTGAAAGGCAGTCCGGGGGCTAAAACCAATACATAACCTTGCGCTAATTTTGCGACGGTCGGGTCTTGTCCAGCGAAAACCATGATAGTTTCCGTCATGAGCAATAAGCCGATGATAAGAGGAAACATCAGAAAACAAGCCCATACGGACATGCGTACGGTCCGGCGGACGTCCCGGCGTTCACCTTTGTCACGACCTAAAGCTTGAGAGACAAGCGGCGTGACGGCAGCAATGGGTCCACTCGCCATCATCCAGAGAACAAAATAGAGAACGGCGCCGATGGCCGCCGCAGCGATCTCATCCGGACCTATCCGTCCAATCATCAACGTATCCGCAATATAGGGTGAAAACTGAACAAGCTGCGCCAGCGCCATGGGTATACCAATGGTCAGCAGCGCACGCATCTCCCCACCCCATGTGTCGGGTAGAATGGTTTTCGTTGATGTCGCAATCTCAGACATGCGCAGCCGCTAACGATTTGAATCTCAATGCGCAAGTTTTGGATGAATCAATCTGTTATCCAAGCGCAAGAATGGCGTCGATTGCGGTCATCGTCGCGACAGCGTCTTCACCCCCTGTCAGTGGCTCTGTTTCGCCTTTCATAACGCGGAGAACATGTTCTAATTGATAGTCATATGTCGAGCGCTTCCAACTCTCAGGTGAATTTAAAAGGGTTATGACCTCCCGCACGCCGTTAACTTCCACATAGATATCAAACCCCAGATGCGGGTCCCAGCGATAGGGATGCACAAAGCCGGACATTTTCGCGACGCCTTTACTTCCGATAATATGGATAGAATTATCATAGATCGCATCGCGTCCCATGTTGCAATCAAGCTGGGCAAGTGCGTTGCCAAAATTCATTTCCGCCCAAGATGATATGGCGACCCCATTTTCCGCACGGCTATGCATCCTGTCGATGATCTTGGGTTCTTGTCCGGTAAGCGTTCGCATGGCGTGCAGTGGGTAGCACCCAAGGTCCATCAAGGCTCCACCGCCCAATTCAGGAATATATCTTAACTCACCGTCGCGATTGGGAATGTGAACATCAAAGACGCCCAAAATTTCTTCAATCTCTCCAATCTTGCCGGAATTAATTATCTCTTCAAATTTCAAAAATGACGGATGAAACCGATAATGGAAGCCTTCAATTAAAACAGTGTTGGCCGCATTGGCTCCGTCCACCATGCGGCGGGCTTCTTCCGCGTTCATCGCGAAAGGTTTTTCACAGAGAACAGCTTTTCCGTGTTTTGCCGCTAAAATGCTTAACTCACAATGTAGGCTGGGCGGCAGCGCGTTATAGATGAGATCAATATCATCCCGCGCTACTAAGGCTTCATAAGAGGTCTCATAATGCGGAATGTTGTGATTTTCCGCATAGGCTTTTGCCTTGGACTCTGAGCGGCTGGCCACAGCCTGAATAATACAATCGCTCCGTGCTTCTGCCGGATTAATAATCGCTT
This sequence comes from uncultured Algimonas sp., assembly GCA_964477595.1. Taxonomy (GTDB): domain Bacteria; phylum Pseudomonadota; class Alphaproteobacteria; order Caulobacterales; family Maricaulaceae; genus Litorimonas. Next base: position 4,536 of record CAYZGF010000019.1, on the reverse strand, counting down.
TTGGCGCAATTTTCGACGCGCCGAGGAGTCCGATGCGGATCATTGTCTAATCCTATTGGCTGGTGTGATCGGGGTTTCGCCCGGAAAATCGTCACAAGCGATACTGCGAAAACGGGACGTGTTTGCTGGATTGCTGAACGTCTTAATACAGCTTTCAAACTCAGAGGCTTTTATCCGTTTTGCGGTTTCCAAATAGGTGCATTGGGCAATAATACCGACAAAGTAACTGGCTTCGAAAACACCGCGAGGAGGCGTTACATTCTCCTCCGTGTCCAAAATATGCATCCAGAAAATATCAGGTCGATCCGAAAGTGTGTGGCTGATCTCGTGAACCATTGTATTCATTGCGCAGGATTTTTCGACAATATCCCCCTGAGTATATCGGGCGTAGTGCAGACGCCCCAACTCAATCTCTCCCGTCGCAGTTCCGATTTCGCCGACAGGATAAGGTCCGGCGCCTGCATTGCGCAAAGCTTCAAACCCAAACCCTTCGGCGTTGTCCAATCGTGTCGCGGTTTCCCCATTCAAGACAACATACGTTTTTGGCCACCAGAGTGCGGAGAGGTATTTATCCCGCGCTTTCAAGCGCTCGAGCAAAAGCGATGTTGGTATAATGTCTTGGGATTTGGACACATAGACGTCCGGGTACAGCGCCGCACCGCGAAGGAAATTTCTCTCGAAAGAGTCTGACTTGAACAGGGTGACGGCCTCCTCAATCCACGCCTCTAATGCGTCTCTGTCGCGAGGTGAAACTTGGCCGATTACGATATTTGGATCTATTCCAGTTTCCGCGACGGCTATGCCGCTCGGGACCGTATTAATCTGTTCGGATTTGTTTGAGCACGCTACCAGACAAAGCCAAATCGCGACGCATGAAAGTTGCGCCGAAAGCCTCACTCAGCATCACCTGCATAAGTTAGCGCCATGAAGACGTCTTCCAAATCAGCCTCTTCCGTGCGGAGATCAGCAATGGATACGCCGGAGTCTTTGACGCGATTAAGCATGCCGGTTACCGAGTCTGTGCCGCTGCGATACTCAATGACAATCTGTCCGTCCGGCGCCAGCTTGGCATTTAGGTCGGACAAGCTGTCCGGCAAGGCAGATAAAGGCTCAACGGGGGAAATCCGCAGCACCTTCTTATCCAACCGCGAGAGCAGGGTGGCTTTCGGTTCATTGGCGACGATACGGCCCTGATGAATAATCGCGATACGATCACAGAGCGCTTCGGCTTCTTCCAAATAATGGGTTGTCAGAATAATAGTGGTCCCCGCCGCATGGAGCTTTTCGACATAGGCCCAAAGCTGACGGCGCAATTCAATATCCACACCCGCCGTGGGCTCGTCCAGAATGAGGACGGGCGGATTATGGACGAGGGCCTTGGCAATCAATAAGCGCCGCTTCATGCCGCCCGACAGCTGCCGCACATAGGCGTCACGTTTATCCGCCAGACCCAGCGCTTCGAGAATTTCCATGCTGCGCCGTTCAGATTTGGGAACACCGTAATATCCGGCTTGCAACTCCAAAGCCTGGAAGGGTGTGAAGAACACATCCATTGCGATTTCTTGCGGCACGATACCGATAGAGGCACGGGCAGAACGCGTCTCGCTCGTAATATCAAATCCGCAAATACTTGCGCTGCCTTCTGTTTTGTTCACAAGGCCCGCCAAAATATTGATCATGGTGGATTTACCCGCACCATTCGGGCCTAATAATCCAAAAATGGATCCCCGCGGAATGGTCAGGTCAACGCCGTGTAGAGCCGTCTTGGCCGGCGCTTTCTTTGATGCAGCATAGGTCTTTTTCAGACCCTTAATTTCAATGGCTGGGGCCATTGATGACACTGTGGAATCGGGTGTAGGTGACGTGCTCATATTGACCCGACCTTTAGACGTGGCCTAAAGGCCAATTCAACAGTTAATACGCGGCGGAGACGCCCAAAGGATAACGCGCATGGAAAATGGCCAAATGATATCGCAGCACGAAGATGATGTGGTGATCGTCTCCTCGACCCGTGTGATGTGTGAGGGCTCCGGCGGTGCGCTCGGCCACCCACGTACCTATTTGGATATGGGCTCCGATACGTCTGTCACCTGTAAATATTGCGACCGTGTTTTTAAACTGGATCCGAACGCAACGCCCGGCGGACATCATTAGCATTCTGAACCCCACATAAACGGGACGCAGGGTAGCTTTGCGAAAACGCGGCTTCCCCTTTTTCAGAGGGTCGTCCATCCCTATATCCGGGGTGAGCAGGCATCCCCCGCCTGCCATATCGAGTAAAAAAGAGAGATTGTTATGTTGTTGACCATGATGAAGGGCAAAATTCACCGGGCCACCGTGACTCAGGCTGATTTGCACTATGAGGGTTCAATCTCAATCGATCAGGATCTCCTCGACCGCTCCGGTATTTTGGCGAATGAACAGGTGGATATTCTCAACATCACCAATGGTGAGCGTTTCACGACCTATGCGATCTCTGCCCCGCGCGGGTCAAAGACCTTTGGGTTGAACGGTGCAGCGGCCCGCCGCGTGCAATTGGGTGATAAAATCATCATCATCACCTATTGCCAAATGGAAGCGGAAAAAGCCCGTAATTACGCACCGAATGTCGTGTTATTGGATGAGAATAATGAGGTCGTCGTCCCGAAGGTGCATTAGTGAGGCCTAAGGTTATCGGTCTTCAGAACCGATTTCGGGTGCTGTTAGATATCCATAGACCGCTTGTGCGATAGCGTTTGTGAATTGATCAGGTGCCATTTTGATCACCGTACCCGGCCCATGCGTTGGATAGAGTCCGTATTCAGCGACGCCTGTATTCAATAGGTAAAGGCTCATACGCGCTGCCTCTTCGAGGTTTGGTCGTGCGATCTCATCCTCGAACAAGGACAGAAATTCCTTATACCCGGCTGCGCTTTCTTCTAAAAAATCATCCCATGTGGCACCCACAACATCCGGTCGGGTTCGGGCATAGATAAATGCGGCTCGAAGCAAGTGCCCATCTTGTTCTAAAAAACGCCATGAGAGTTCGGCCATTCGTTTTAGGTTAATCAGCAGGCCTGTAGTGGGGACTGTCACAAACCGACTTTCAGGCGCAGCTGCGAACGCTTCGATTCGTGCGCGATAAACATCCAGAACGACCGGAATGAGAGCGTCTTTATTTTCAAACCGACGATAAACCGCGCCGACCGAAACGCCCGCTTGCGTTGCGAGTGACGCGACACTGATATCCTCAAACGCTTTTTCTTTCAGAAGCACTTCTAATGCGCGCACAATCTTGTCGCGGGTCTTTCTAGACCGGGCTTGCATGGGAATTTTTTCGCCTTGACCAGACATATGTTGAACCTATATGGGAATGCGAATTCGCGTTATCATAATAGCTTTATCGGTACCTGAAAATAAGAAGAGGTGCAACCATGCCAAACCCAATATCTCTCTCTGCGATGGAATGGGGACTCTTTATACCGATGTTGATGATTATCGGTTTTCTTGTTTATGGATGGCATGAAAATAACGCCAGAACAGCAAAAACGGATCAATGCAGCCGGCTGCCGCTCTATAATAAAACGATCATCATGCTCTGGGGACTGTCTGTCGTTTGCGTGGTCGGATGGCTTCTGTCTAACCGATCAATATATGATTTAGGGTTCCAATGGACCGTGATGGGATGGCGTGGCTGGACGGCTTGGGGGATCGTTGGCCTTGGTGTTGTTTATCTTGTCTATTCTTCTTTCATATTGATCTCCTCAAAACAGGCCCGCCAGCAGGCCCGTGCGCAGTTGAATGCGGTTGACTTGGACTTCATGCGGCCGCGCACATCTTTAGAGCATTGCCGGTTCAAAATACTCTCTGTGACAGCTGGCGTTACCGAAGAAATCATTTTCCGGGGTTTTCTGATCGCCACATTTTCTTTGTTTTTGCCAATGATCGCCGCAGCAATTGCGGCCGTTATTCTCTTTGGTTTAGGTCACATTTATCAAGGCGTTTCCGGAGTTCTACGGACATCACTTATTGGCGGTGTTCTTGCGGCGATATATCTGCTTGGTGGGTCACTTTGGCCAGCCATATTATTTCATATCCTCATAGACCTAACTGCCGGCATTCAATTTCAGTTACTTGATCGATTTATGGATCACGAACTAAAGACCGAAACCAAAATCTTACGGCTATCCTCGTTTTAGATTTTGAGCTTCCTCATCTTTTTCTTCACTTCTTTCATGTTAATCGCGGGTTTGCGAAGATGCATCCTCATTTCGAAGAATCATAATTCTCAATTCTTATAGCTGTGCTAAATTGTATTTGTTCT
>CAYZGF010000019.1:0-212 GCA_964477595.1 uncultured Algimonas sp. | reverse complement strand
CCGGGACTTTTACGCTGAGAGGTGACCAGTGCATTTTTTGTAAACAAAAATTGCACGGATTGTCTTAAACCGGGGCTGTCGTGACTGTCGAAAGACAAGAGTTGGTTTGAAACGGTAGGAAACGTTGAGGGCTGACAGGTTTGCATATCCTAACCAGATATGACGGCCTCACGGCATGCATGACCGGAAGGTGAAACTGCAGGACCCCCACC